>JANWVB010000036.1 GCA_025057695.1 Patescibacteria group bacterium | reverse complement strand
ATCCCAATTGCCGGTTGCTCAAGCAAATAGCGTTTCGAAAAAACTGCCTGAATCAAAATTTGAAACTGCTGTCAAAAGTCCAACTATTAGTCCAACTCCCACTCATACGCCAAGCGAAACAGAACCTGTTGTGGTATATGTCGCATCTTCTACTGGTTTGGTTGAGAAAAATTCATCTTTTAAGATTTCTCCTTTTGACACTACAAAAAATGTATCCTTGATTGTAGTTGGTTTATTATCTATTGCTACAGTTATTGATGGTGCTTTAATTGCAGTTAGAAAAGTTCCACGTATAGGGGGCAAGAATTTTGCGCATTTTGCGTTTTTGGTTATGATTATAGCAATTGTTATTGTAGCCAAGGCTGGAGAGATTCTTTAAAAAAGTTAAATTGAATTAAAAAAAATAATCAAATTTTATATTTTATATGAAGAAAAAAATAGCAAAATATGCTCAACAATATCTTCCACTTTTTGGTGTGCTTTTGGCTGGAGTAATTGGATTTAATGTGTTTTCTTACGATTTAGGCGCAAGAATGGCTGTTGTGATAGCTATGGCGGTAGGTTATGTATCTTGGGGGATTGTTTATCATCACACAAAAGGAGATTTGCAGATTGCTATTGTGGCAGAGTATATTATAATCGCGATTTTAGGTGTAACTGTAGTGTTTTCGTTGTTGCTTAGATCCTAAGAAAAAGATTATTTTTTTTAATCAAATTTAAGAGTTTTTAAGAATTCTGCAAAGCTTTTGCCTATATCTTCTCTTGCCAGCGCAAATTTTACTTGTGCTTGCATGTACCTGAGAGGATCGCCAGTTGTCATCCATTCACCATCTATTTTTGCCGCGTAGACAGGATTTTTTTGAGCGTAAGATATTATCGCGTCTGTAAGCCAGAGCTCGCCATCCTTGCCAAGCTTCCCTTCTTTATAGTTTTTATTAAGCACATTTATGATTTCATAATTAAGCACAAACCTGCCGAATTGGGCAAGTCGTGATGGCGCTTCTTCCGGCGATGGCTTTTCTATGGCATTTTCGACTTTATCATTTGATCCTTCGGCAATTTTGTATATGCCGTATCTTTTTACTTCCTCCAAAGGCACTTCTTGAACAGCCGCGATAACAGCTCCATCCTTTTTGTCAGAATAATCAATGATTTGTTTTGTGCATGGTTTCTTAGATAAAACCAAATCGTCTCCAAACATATAAACAAATCTTTCGTTTTGGCTTATTAAGTCTTTTACTGTCAGAAGCGGGGTTCCATTGCCGTATGGCAAATGTTTTCTTTGTCTTACATATACCACATTTGCCATCTGGGAAACTCTTCTGACTTTTTCCAACAGTTCCATTTTCCCTTGGGTTTCCAACATTACCTCCAATTCGTAATTGGAATCAAAATGATTTTCCATTGCTGAATGCCCATGTCTTGTCACTAAAATAATATCTTCAATTCCACTATCTATTGCTTCCTCCACCAAATATTGAATAATTGGCTTGTCTATTATAGGGAGCATTTCTTTTGGTTGATTTTTAGTTGCTGGAAGAAACCTTGTGCCGTATCCAGCCGCCGCAATTACGGCTTTTTTAATTGGGCTAAATTTTGCCATACTCGGTTATTATACAACACAAAGATTTTAGTTAATCAAGCTATAATTTTGTTGTGTATTATGTGTACACTTAGTTATTTTTGGACAAATTATGAAACAAACATTGTTATCTCCTGATTCAAGCGAAAAGGAGGATTTTTTTAGTCCCACAAAAGGTCAGATGTCGCTTGCTAGAGTTATTAATGAAATAGTTTTATTTATAAAAGATGATCCGTTAAGCGCTTACAAGCTTATTGTTGGTACTGATTCTTGCGCAAAGATAATTGATGGCGCTTGCGAAGTTGGTTTTGTGACTGCTGTTATTATATATCGCAATAAAAAAGGCGCCAGATATTTTTGGAAAAAGAAAATATACAAAAGAAAACCAGTACTAAGAGATAAAATATACACTGAAACGCTTATGAGTTTATCTCTTGCGCATGCGATTGTGCCTGAAATAAATAAATACGCGCTTTTTGCAAAGTACGAACTTGAAATACATATAGATGTTGGTTTTGGTGGGACAACGCGGGAGATGATAAAAGAGGTTGTTGGTATGGTTGCAGGGAATGGATTTGTAGCAAAAATAAAACCAGAAAGTTGGGGAGCTTCGAAAGTTGCTGACAAGCACACTTGAGTAAAAATTAAATAAAGGCTTGAAAATGGAATTTTTTAGTTCTAATTTTAAAAAGGGTGATTTTGATGCCAGAGCATGAAAATTCACTTGATCAATTTGATGCAATAGCTTTTCATGCAAATCCAGATAATCTAAGAGACGGAGACAAATTCGATCTTTCAGATCTTGACGCCTCGGAGTTAAGGCGATTAGTGATAAGTTGTCCTGCTTTTGCACATTTATCAGTGTTTCAAGTGGAATGTTTAGTTATGAAAATGATGGTTAGAGCAAGAATGGCTGAGCATTTTAGTGAATAAGTCTAATCTTAGCTCAAGTCTTGATTTTAATCTATACAAACTTATTCCAGATGATTATAATCTTCGTGCATGAAAGGTGTAATACTTGCAGGTGGACTTGGGACTAGACTTTATCCGCTTACGCACGCAACAAATAAACATCTGCTTCCTGTTTACGATAGACCAATGATTTTTTATCCGATCGAAACTTTGGTGAAAGCGGGAATAACAGATATTATGATTGTGGTGGGTGGCCCTCATGCGGGACACTTTTTAAGAGTTCTAAGAAATGGTAAACACTTGGGAATAAAAAATTTGTCATTTGCGTACCAGGAGAGAGAAGGTGGCATTGCCGATGCGTTGTCTTTAGCTGAGGATTATGCGGATAATGAAAATGTAGTTGTAATTCTAGGTGATAATTGCACAGACGCTGATATCTCTGATGATGTAAAAGAATTTTCAGATGGCGCCAAAATTTTTCTAAAGAAAGTGATTGATCCCCATCGCTTTGGAGTGACCACCTTTGATTCGGACGGAAAAATAATAGAGATAACAGAAAAACCCCGAACCCCAAAATCTTCATATGCTGTAACTGGACTTTATATATACGATAATACTGTTTTTGATAAAATCAAAAACATCAAACCATCAAAAAGGGGAGAATTGGAGATCACAGATGTGAACAAGTTGTATTTAAGAGAAGGTAAACTTTCTTGGTCAGAATTGAAAGGTTACTGGCGTGACGCGGGGACTTTCGATACACTTTTTGAAGTAAATAGTTATTGGTTTCAAAAGAAAAACAGTTAAGTTATGAGATTGCTAGTTACAGGTGGTTGTGGATTTATAGGTAGCAATTTTATTCGTTATTGGCTGAAAAAGTATCCTGATCATCAAATTGTAAATCTTGACAAGCTAACATATGCAGGTCATCTGTCTTCCACTTTTGATTTCTCAAAGCAAAAAAATTATAGATTTGTCAAGGGAGATATCTGCAATCGCAAATTGGTAAATGATTTAATTAAAGAAACTGATATTGTTGTTCATTTTGCGGCAGAAAGTCATGTGGATAGATCTATACTTGATCCATTAGTTTTTGTTAAAACGAATGTGCTTGGCACGCAAAATTTGCTTGATGCCGCTTTAAAACATAAAATCAAGAGGTTTCACCTTGTTTCAACAGATGAAGTTTTTGGAGAATTGCCACTTCATGGAGGAAAATTCACTGAGCAGACTCCTTATAATCCAAGAAGCCCATACGCGGCAAGCAAAGCGGCCGCAGATCATTTGGCAAGAGCATATTTTTATACTTATGGATTGCCGGTTACAATTACAAACACTTCGAATAATTACGGACCGTATCAGGATACTGAGAAATTTATTCCAAGAATGATTACAAATTTGTTAACAGGAGAGAATATTAAAATATATGGCGATGGCAAGTATGTTCGCGATTGGTTGTATGTGGAGGATCATGTGAGAGCGATTGATCTTGTCATTAAAAGTGGCGAAGAAGGAGAAACTTATTTGGTTGGTGGGAGCGATCGCGAAATAAATAATCTGGAAATAGCAAAAATTATACTTCGCATAATGAATTTGCCTGATTCTAAAATACAGTTTGTAAAAGACAGGCCTGGTCATGATCGTAGGTATGCTATTGATTCTTCAAAGATAAGAAAGCAACTTAATTGGGAGCCGCTTTTTAGTTTTGACGACTATATTGCAAAAACGATAGACTGGTATGAAAAGAACAGATGGTGGTGGGAGCCAATTAAGAAAAAGTCTGAAAAATTGTATAAAAAGACGATGCAAATTTAACATGGCAAAAATTCAAAAAACTCGCATTAACGGTCTTTGGAAGATAGAACTTGATAAGATTGACGATTCAAGAGGTTTTTTTTGCGAGGTTTTTAGAAAATCTTTGTTGTCTGAAACCAATTATGAATTTATGCCTGTTCAATGGAACCATTCCCGTTCAAATCCAAATGTTTTGCGTGGTTTTCATGCAAATCCATGGGCGAAGTTGATATATCCAGTTGGTGAGGTTTTTATAGCAATAGCGGATATTAATCCCAATTCGTCAACATACAAAAAGGTATATACTTGCAAAGTTTCATCTTACGATTGTTGCGCTTTTTTCTTACTGCCCATGTTGGCAAACGCTTATTATGTTTTTGGTGACAAACCTATCGACTATTTCTATCTTGTGGATAAATACTATACTGAAGATGGAATGAAGCGTGTAGCTTGGAACGACCCTGAATTAAATGTCCCTTGGCCTACGAGAGATCCTGAACTTTCTAATGCTGATAGAAATTCCTTGCCGCTATCTAAAATTGAAATATGAAGCGAATACTTGTTACAGGATCAACAGGATTGGTGGGTTCTAGATTTATAGAACTTTACCCAGATTCTGATTTGTTGCATTATCCTAAAGAAATTGAGTTAGATATTACCGATTCGGTTTCGATAAACGCTTTGTTTTCAAGTTTTGATTTTTGCGTGGTTGTGCATTTTGCGGCCTTTACCAATGTTTCCGAAGCCGAGAAACAACGGAATGATAAAAGGGGAGATTGTTATGTTGTAAATTTTGAAGGTACAAAAAACTTGGTTGATGCGTCCAAAGGCAAAGGAATAAAGTTTATATATATATCTACTGATATGGTTTTTTCAGGAAGACCTGATAATAAGGGTCCATATCCTGAAAGCAGTATGCCAGTTTTAGATTCTGAAATTCTTAATTGGTATGGTTATACAAAAGCGTTGGCCGAAAGTTATGTTAGAGAAAATTTGCCAAGTAGTGCTTATATTGTAAGGATAAACAACCCAGTGCGTGTTAATTTTGAAGCAAAATTAGATTATCTTCACAAAATATTAAATCTTTATGAAAGTGGGAATTTGTATCCTTTGTTTACTGATCAAAAAATTGGGTTGACATTTATCGATGATGTGGCTGTGGCTTTAACCAAAATTATTCAAAAGGATGTTTCTCCTGGCACATTTCATGTTAGTTCTTCGGATGTCAGTTCCCCGTATGAGATAGCGTTTTATTACTTGTCCAAAGTTTTCAAAAGATCTATTGACTTAAAAGGTATAAAAATGTCAGATGAAGACAAAAGAAGGTATCCTCAATATGGAGGTCTTTTGTGTGAAAAATCTTGCAGAACTTTAGATTTGCCACAAAGATCTATAAAAGACATTGTTGATAAATTGGTTCTTTAGATTTTGCGCAAATTTGCTTTTATGATGCAAGTTTTTGTATACTAACTTCCTGCATGTAAGAAGCTGTTTCCAAAGCTAGGATTTTCTGCCTCAATTTTTTATTTTTTCCAATGTTTCAATCTATCAAGTTTTCATTTTTGGGTTTTTTGTACAAAATTGTTTGTTTAATTTTATACTTTGTCGATGTAATTTTTGATCGTCATGCAAAAGTGGTTGTTTTGTGTTATAAAACAATAGGGAGGTCGGATCCTGATAGCGTTTCGATTGATAACTTCAAAAAACAAATAAACATTTTGCTAAAGCACAGAAATCCAGTTTCTTTGTATGATGTTTATTACCATATTTTAGACAAAAAGGCTTTGGTTAAAAAAAGTTTTGCGGTTACTTTTGACGGAGGAGATAAAAGTATTTTATTGGTTAAAGATTTCCTCAAAGAGAATGGCATTAAACCGACTGTTTTTGTAATATCAGATAGGAAAAACTCTTCTGCCAACCATCAATATGATTGTCTTGATAAGAGAAATTTACAAAGGTTATCTTCTGAAGGTTGGGATATAGGTTGTCATTCGGATAGTCATGCTGATTTGGGCAAGCTTTCTTCTTTGGAAAGGAAAAAAGAAATAAGAAATTCAAAACTAAAGCTAAAAAAACTTGGTTTTAATATTCGTTTCTTTTCTTATCCCTATGGCAAGTACAGCCAATCTATTGTTTCTTCTGTGAAAAAGGCAAGATACTGGATGGCTTTATCGTATGATGACGATGTTGTTTTGCCGAAGTCTAGCCTTTATGCAGTCCCAAGGATTGTTGTTGGAAATTTTTTTTCTGAGATATTTTTCTTAGCAAGTCTAAGTCCAACTGTGATATTACTAAATAAGTTTCTTAAAAGGTCAGACGCTAACTTAATTTCTACAATTACTAAACCCATTGGAAGAATTGCATTCTCCGACTAAAAGCTACCTGAGATTTAGCGGACATATTAAATTTGTTTTTTTACAAGCAAATGTGGAAATTATTTTTGTTTTTTAAATTTAGATTTTTTAGTGATTATTAGCACTTTGCTTCGGAGATACCAAGTGATTCTAGAATTTGATCAAAATCAGAAATAATTGTATTTGCTAGATCCTGATCTAATTTTTCTAATAATATATTCTTGTCTTCTTTGTGTCCCTTATCGTGTCTTAATCCTAAAAATGGTAATTTATATACTCTTTCTGCATAGTCTAGTATTGTATTACTAATAATTGATCTTCTGGGGATTTGTAATTTTATTTCCGATCTCTCAGATTTATGGTCATTGCACCAAATAGCATACATTTGTTTAGTGAAATCTCTCGAATCTGATATTGTTAGTACAGATTGATATGCAGTTTCTTGGGGTATGTTTTTTTCTTGATTCGCATTTTTCCCTTGTTTTTCTTTTCCTTTTTTGTGCATTTTTTTACGCCTATCAACTATAACTTCGGGTGGTGTAGAAGATTTGGCGAAATAAAATTTTACGGTTTTTGATTCTTGTGCCAAGTTAACTTGCAGGCTGATTTCTATTTCTCTTATTGCTCCATGAAGACGAACTTGGACATTTATTAAATTGGCTTTGTTACCTAATTTTTGTTTAATTGCTTTCTTAAAATCTTCTTCATTATCTTCATACAATTTCATAAAATACAAATATACCATTTGGACAATTTCGAGGCATCTTTTTTGTTGTTCTTCGTTGATGTTCATACTTTGCAGATCTGGTTTTTTCCAAAATCTTTCTGAATTACCTTCTTCAGTCATATTTATTTGAGCTAAGTTATTTTAGATAATATTATTTTATAAACAATTTGGTTTATTGTGTAAATATTTACACCTTGACTAAGATATTTATCTCTTAGAATTTCTTGCTTTCCATTCAGCTATTTTTTTGTGATCTCCGCTTAATAAAACTTCTGGTACTCTCCAGTTATTATAAATTTCTGGTCTTGTGTATTGCGGGTATTCTGTTAAGATTGTTTGATCTTTGCTTTCGGAAAACGATTCATATAAAACAGCTTCTTCCTTGCGAAGCACTCCGGGGATTAGTCTTACTATTGTGTCTACCATTATCATAGTTGGAATTTCACCGCCTGTTAA
Source organism: Patescibacteria group bacterium (assembly GCA_025057695.1). Classification (GTDB taxonomy): domain Bacteria; phylum Patescibacteriota; class Microgenomatia; order UBA8517; family UBA8517; genus JANWVB01. The sequence continues at coordinate 4,278 of JANWVB010000036.1, read as the reverse complement.
AACAAATTCTCCTACTGATAATATCTCATCTGCTATGTGTTCATGCACCCTATGATCAACTCCTTCGTATCTTCCACAGATGAATATCAAGTGTTTTTCTTTGCAAAGTTTTTGCGCTTTTTTTTGTGTAAATATTTCTCCACCGGCATCTGTGAGTATTACTCTTGCGTTCTGATTTCTATTTAGTGATTTTATAGCTTTATGAATTGGTTCTATTTTAAGAAGCATTCCAACCCCGCCACCGAATGGCCTGTCATCAACCTTTTGATGCTTGCCGTCTGCCCAATTGCGCAATTGATGTATGTTAATTGATACATAATTTTCTTTTTGCGCTCTGCCAATAATTGAATATTCAAATACAGCAGAAAACATTTCAGGGAAAAGTGTTAGAATATCTATTTTCATAATCTTGTTGTAAGGTTAAATATTTGTTTTAGTTTAAATCTGAATTTTTAATTTATACCCCTTTTTTATTCATATCGTAAGGCGGTTATAGGATTTAATCGCGACGCTCTGATGGCAGGAGCGACGCCAAAGATTATACCAACTGCCGCTGATACTCCAAAAGCCAAAGTAACAGCCCAAATTGTAACAGATGTAGGGAAAAACTGATTTAGCACAATTGATCCTCCCCAGCCAATTAGTATGCCTATTGTCCCACCGGCAATTGATAATGTTGTAGCTTCTATTAGAAATTGGATTAAAATATCGTTTGGTTTAGCTCCAACTGCTTTCCTAAGTCCTATTTCTCTTGTTCTTTCCGTTACTGAAACTAGCATTATATTCATGATCCCAACACCGCCTACCACAAGAGAGATCGCGGCGATTCCTCCAAGTGCTAGTGTGAGAACATTAAGTATTTGTGTAATCGTGCTTAAAAGATTTGATTGATCAATAATGCTAAATTCGTCTTCTTTTAGTTTAGTGCTTAGATACCTTTTGGTGATTTCTATTGTTTCATCCATGTCATCTTTGGATTTAGCTTTTATTGAAATAACCTGAATTTTGTCAGACCCTGAAATTCTGCTTGCGGTTGTGATTGGGATTGCGACGAAATTATCAATGTCAATTCCTATCCCCGCCGAACCTATCTCGGCAAGTATTCCTATAACTTCATAACGTTCTTGGGCTATTGTTATTTGTTTGCCTATGGCTGTACTTTGTCCAAAAAGGTCTTCTTGTATTGATTTGCCTATGACTACCACTTTTCTGCCTAAGTCAATATCGGTTTGAGATATTTCTCTTCCTTCTTCTATTTCCAGATTAAGTATTTTTGCGTAACCCACAGTTATGCCGGCGACTGTTGTGTATTTTGATTTGCCTTTGTATGAAACTGTTGCCGAGACTTCATTTTCCGCTCCTACTATGCTTATTGGATCGCCTATTTTTTGGAGATCGTTAGCCATTTCTAATGTTAACTTACTGCCTGCAAAGTTTGGCCCGCTACCTGCGAACCCTTCATCCAAGGTGACTTTACCGGGTAAAACATTAATTGTGTTTGCGCCTAGTCTTTCAAATTGACTTGTTATGTATTTTTGCAATCCTTGTCCTACGGATATTAGAAGTATGACGGCAGATACTCCTATTATTATTCCAAGCATAGTAAGAGCAGATCGCACTTTATTTCGCAGAATTTTTTTGAAAGACAAAAAAACAACTTCTTTCATACTTTTGTGTCTCTTATAATTTCGCCGTCTTTCACTTCGATTATTCTTTTGGCTTGTTTGGCAATATCAGGTTCATGAGTGACTAAAACTATTGTGTTACCTTCTTTGTTTAGTTTTTTGAAAATGTTTATTATTTCTTGGCCAGATTTACTGTCTAAATTTCCTGTCGGTTCGTCTGCAAGTATTATTTTAGGATTATTTATTAAAGCTCTTGCTATTGCCACTCTTTGTTGTTGTCCGCCTGACAATTGAGATGGAGTATGGTATATTCTTTGCGACAGCCCAACTACATCAAGCATCGCTTTTGCTTTTTCTTGCCATTCTTTTTGAGGTACTTCTGAATAAGTTAGAGGTAAAATTACGTTGTCTATCGCGCTTGTGCGTGGCAGTAGATTAAAAAATTGAAATACAAAGCCAATATATTTGTTTCTAAGTTCCGCAAGTTCTGTTTCAGTGAATGATGAAACATTGCGGTTGACAAGTATTACCTCTCCACTTGTTGGTTTGTCTAAAAGTCCAATAATGTGCATTAGTGTGGATTTGCCGCTTCCTGAAGGCCCTACAATTGCCACAAATTCACCTTCGTGTATGGCAAGTGAAACATTCTTAAGAACTTCTATTTGCGCATCTCCCATTGGATATATTTTTTTAATTGATTGAAGAACTACAACTTTATTCATGAAAAGTTTTGGGACATTAACTTAAATTATTTTTTGCGTTTTTGTATTACCTTTGCATTTTCCTTAAGATCAGATGGCGGCCTATTTATAATTTGATCTCCTTTTCTTAATCCTTTTATTATCTCTATTTCATTTGTTGAGAAAATTCCTGTCTCAACTTCAACTTTTTTTGATAAGCCGTTTTCGATTATCCAAATATATTTTTTGTTTTCTGTTTCCACGAGCGCGGTTTGAGGCGCTAAAATAACATCTTTTTTTTGGGCTGTTATGATTTTTATATCGCCATTCATTCCAAGTCTGTATTTCAGATTTTCATTTGGTGGGAGAGAAACTTTTACAATATACGCTGTTGCTCCAGTTGAGGTCGTTGTGCTTGAAAAAGAAATTGAATTTACCTTCTGGGATAAAATTTCATCAGGATACGCGTCAAGTTTTAGTTCAACCGGCAAACCTTCTTGTATTTGAGATATATCTGTTTCGTTCACTTTTGCTTCAAAATATACTGTTTGAGGGTTTACTATCTCAAAGATTGCGTTTCCCGGAGTTACATTCACGCCCGCATGTTTGGGATTTGCTGTTATTACTATGCCGTCAATTGGCGAATATAAATTAGCTAAGCGGATAGCTTCATTTTGGATCTCAACATCTAAAACTGCTTGATTTAGATCAATTTGCGCTCTGTTTTTGATACGTCTGACTGAGTCTGTGAGTACCAAATCCTTGATTGAATCGTTTGAGTCTTCAAAATTGCTGAATTCTTTCTCAAAAGCATTTAAATATTTTCTTAGCGTTTGTTCTAGTTGCTTTTTGTCAAGCGCGGCTACAAGTTTTCCCTTTTTTATTTTGTCTCCTTCTGATACGCCAACATATGCCAATTTGCCTGAAGTTTGAAAAGTTAAATTAACGGCTTGACTTGCGGCAATTTTGCCTGACGCTGATACGTATTGAATGATTTCTCCTTCGTAAGCGGTAGCTATATCTACTTCAGTAGGCTTGCTCTGCGACGACCAAATCCACCCTGCAATTAGAGCCAGACCCAAGAAAGTCAAAAAAAACTTTTTTTTATTTTTGTTTAACCATCCTATAAGTGGAAACATAATGAGTTTATTTTCTTTTGTTGTCCAAATGTTGTTCAGATTAAAGTATTAGGTATACAGATATGTCATATTCTAACATTTGATTTTTTGAATGTGTTGTGTAATAGTTCGTTTTATTTGTTAACATCAATATATGGACAAAATTGTAATTGTGATGCCAACTTACAATGAATTGGCAAATATCAAGAGGATGATCCCTGCCCTTTTGGATGATGTATTTCCAAAAATTAAAAATGCTCAGATGCACCTTCTTATAGTAGATGGAAATTCTCCAGATGGCACTGGCCAGTATGTCAAAAAATTGCTTAAAGGTTATAAAAACTTGCATTTATTGCTTGAGCCGGAAAAAAGAGGCTTGGGTTGGGCTTATATTTGGGGATTTAGATATGCAATGGAAAACTTAAAAGCTGATGCTGTTATAGAAATGGATTCGGATTTCCAGCATCCGCCACGATTTGTGATTCCTATGGTTGAAGCATATCTCAAAGGTGCAGATTATGTGATAGGTTCAAGATATATCAAAGGAGGATCTATTCCAAAAGAGTGGGCGATTTCAAGAAGAATTGTGAGCTATTTTGGAAATCTCTTTATCAGACTGGCTTTGCTTAATTTTAAAATACATGATTTAACAACAGGTTTTAGATTAACTAAAGTAAATGGGGTTTTAGATAAAATAGATTTGGAGAATATTAGGGAACTGAAACGTTTTGCTTATAAAGTTGATTTGTTGTATCAAAGTATAAAGCTTGCCAAAAATGTTGTTGAGATTCCGCTTGAGTTTGCCCCAAGAACAGAAGAGAAGTCAAAATTTGATGCCAAAGAAATGATCTCAAC
>JANWVB010000035.1:253-12323 GCA_025057695.1 Patescibacteria group bacterium | reverse complement strand
TTTTTGGAAAAGTATGAATTGATATATGCGATTCAGCTATTAATACAAAACCAGTCACTCCGCCAGGATCCTTACCTGTCGCAGTTTCTTTGGCGTCAACTACAAAAGGAGCGGCTAGTTTATGCATGCCAATTTTGGCTGGAAGCTCATCTAAAAAACGAAAAACCGTTCGCATATCATTCAAAGGCTCTGGATTTGATCCATATGCATCAAGCATCAAATGCATACCAAAATTTGCAGTGTCAACACTTTTTTTGGAAAATTTTTGTTTCATAAAGAACCAAAATAAACGGGAGAGGAGTATAAATTTATTCAATCTTATGTCCTATAATATAACAAAGTTCAGAAAAGGTCAACTTTGGGATAAAAAGATGACCAAATAAAACAAGATAGACTTTGGCTGTAAATAGATTATATCTTTTTCAACAAATAGGCAAACTTTATCCAACCTTTGACATAAAATTCAAAAAAGCACAATAAAATTTCTACCTCGTGATTCTAATGGTTTTCGTCTCCCCACTGGCAGATGCAATTAAACGGCCATTTGCGTCTACCATTATTAAATATCCAGTGTTTGCAGTAGTACCTGTTTGAGGATCAACAGGTATTTCTGCCATATAGTCAGGAACAATTGTATCTTCGCCATCGCCAGCGCGCGCCAAGTCAAAACATGTCGCATTTGTCCCTATGCATCTTAATGTTGTTGGAAAATTGCTTGTATTAGGATTACCATCTGTATCGGGCAAATCGCCACTGTGTTCATAAGCATATTGATAAATTGCGCTAAGTATTGCAATAATATCTGCTTCGCGTTGAGCATCTCTTGCTTTGGCAAGTTGTCTTGCAGGATTTACAGCAACTATCAATGTAGATGATAAAATACCTATTATTGCCATAACCAACAGAAGCTCTATCAAAGTAAGTCCTTTTGTTAAAAAAGTTTTCATATACTAAACTTTATCTAAAATTTATCATTCTTATCATTCTTGAATAAATAAACTCTTCTTCTCTTTTTCAAAAACAAATTCATAAGCTTCGTCAACATTTAAACGATTTACCTTTAATTCTGATTCTGTATCTGAACCTGTAATCTCTTGAGAAATTATGATACTAGAAAAAATAGTCTGAAATGTCCACAAAACAATTATTGCCAACACACAAAAGGTGGCAATTATTGCAAAAGTGAATCTATCTATTTTTGGTCTTTGGTGTTTGCTCGTTAACATACAAAACTCCCCCATACTTAACATCGAATTTATTTTGATCGACCTTATTTGGCCTGACATCTATTGAAACCGCTCTAAAAAGGTATGGAAGTGTCTCAATCTCTGAAAAACCTTTCCCAACCTCTAACCAATTACCAGATAATTCTATTATTACAGGAATAGTCATGTTGCCAGTTTTGTCTTTTGTAACTTCTTGTGAAGGAAATTCCACTTTTACAAAAGACTGATTTTTTTGTTTGAAAGACTCAATCGTGCTTACAAATTGCACAATGCCTTCATCGTTTAAAAACAAATTCTTTAATTTATCAGTTTTTTCTTTTGCTAACTCTATACCTGCGATCTCGGTGTTTTGAATGCTTTGATTTTTTTGGATTTCAACTTTTAAATCATGAACCTTCTTTGCTTCGTAAGGAAGTCTAAACAACAAAAACGCCAAGATGGCTATCGAGACCACATTCATTATTATCAACACACCCTCCCTTAGAGAAATCACTTTTTCTTTATATTCTTCAAAAACTTCAATATAACCTTGACTATCATTGCTATTAGACACTTGCTTATCTATAGACTCAGGAACACGAGTACCCAAATGTAATTTCTTGACAGCTTCAGTAACAACCACATCTTCCTTATCATCAGGCAATTCTTTAATATTGTGCATATATCTTTTGTTACTTTGATTGTCTTTGTTTATCATTTTTGTGTTCTATTTTTGTGGCATTAGTTATATAACTAAAACTAATGTCAAATTCCAAATTAGCATCAACTTCAAAAGACGAAATTGGGATCTGAACATTTTGTACATTTTCACTTCTACTTAAATTTTGTTTAAATTCAATTAACAATAAACGATTGGGCGCAATGCCTTTTATATTAACTTGTCCTTTGTCAAGGTTTAATTTGTATTCTCTTACTACAACGCCTTTTGGGCGGGCTTTTTCAATAATAGAAAGCAACTCAACAGGTGAGCTGGTCGCATTTTTTATATTTAAAACTTTTGTTGTAACAGAAGAAATTTCTTGAGAACTCTTTAAGGCAAATTCTTGCTCTTTTGTCATGGCATTTTTGTCAACCAGTTTTTCAAGATTCACTGAAGCTTGATTTAGGTAAAAATAAACACCAAGCGCGCTAAATAAACAAATCCAAACAAAAAACGTCACAGACAACAACAAGCCCCATAAGCGCAACCTTAATTCTTTGTTTTTGTATTTAACAAGCAATCTTTCTGGCAAAAGATTAATACTATGAACATCTAAAGGCTCCAATGGTTCTACGGTTTGCATCGACAAAGGTATTAAATAATCTTGCGTTTCCTCACGCGTAAGACCACTAAAACTTAAGTCTACATAAGAAGTGTCGGGACACATCTTGCTTAAACCATTCAGAACAAGTTCGGACTTTACATTTAAATTTCCGCCAACCTTAATTGAATCTACTGGTACATCTTTGTAATGATTCAAAATCCGTTTCACGGTAACAAATATTTCCTCAAAATCAAAAGTGGATAAAACCGAACTTGCAATAATTTTGCCCTTTTTAGAAAAAACAATAATTGCGCTTTGATCCAAAACATAAACCATAATTCCCGATTCGCTATCTCCCATCAATCGAGACAAAGATACAGACGGTATTTCAACTAAAAGAGGAAAAAGTCCTGCTTTTTCTACGGCTTTTATGTAACCAAAAAGCAAACTTTCCTTCACCACAACTACCAAAACTTCGTATTCATCTTGAAAATCATCCACAATCTTCCAATCCAAAATAAATCTTTCTTTCTCACTTGGTAAAAATTCCTGGCTCTGCAATAACACTGCTTCATGAAGTTCAGAGTTTGGCATCTTGGGAACTTTTATCAATTTTGTAAAAGCGCAATATTCTGGTATCGCAATCGCCACAAATTTTTCTTTAAATTTCATCTTCTCCCAAACATCGGCAATTACTTTTGAGAGAAGTGAAGTGTCTTTTACTCTGTCATCAACTATTATTTCATTATCAATCGGAATTGATATGTGCTTTTTTACTTTCTTTTTGTCAGAAGATAACTGTACAACATAGAGCTTATTTTTGTGAAAAAAAATTGAAATAAAAGACTTTCTAAACATGACAACGCAATTTTATTCATTATGTCAATGCTATACTTGAATTGCAATGATTGTGCATGCCAGAAAAAAATTAATTAACGGACAAACACTTCTTGCGACAATCATTGGCATTGTAATATTTTTGCTCTTGGCAAACGTAGTTTTTTCATTGATAAAAGGCTCCTATTTGTTAACTAGTTTTAACAGAGCGCGCATAACAGCACGGCACATTGCACAAGAAAAAATTGAAATAATCAAAAATTTGCCTTACGAAAACATAGGCACTATAGGTGGTATACCAAACGGACCTTTGGAACAAGAAGAAACAATAAGAAGAAATGGACTTACTTATACTGTTTCTACTGATATCGTGTATGTAGATGATGAATTTGACAATACCGCACCAAATGATTTGCTTCCTACCGATTACAAAAGAGTTAGAGTGGCAGTATCGTGGGAAGGAATAGCAAAATCAAGAAAAAATCCAGTTATTTTTGTTACCGATATAGCTCCACGCGGGGTTGAAACTACTGTGGGTGGTGGGACTTTGTCAATTCTGGTATTTAATGCAAATGGAAATCCTGTGCCTCAAGCTGAAGTGCAAATAAGAGCGCCAAACACAAACCCGCCTGTAAATCTAACTCTTCAAACTGCGGCAAATGGAAGAATAATCTTGCCCGGAGCGCCGGTTTGCACTTCGTGTTACCAAATTACAGCTACTAAAAACGGATTTAGCGTTGACAGAACATACAGCACATCTGAAGTGGCAAATCCAACTAAGCCGCACCAAACTGTTTTGGAAGGACAATTAACAGAAGCAAGTTTTACTATAGATAGAACAAGCACATTAACAATCAATACCACTAATAACCGCGAAAGCAATTTTTCTCCTCTTGGAAATATAACTCTTAACATCAGAGGAACAAAAATTATAGGCACAGATACAAATGATAATCCGGTTTATAAGTATTCTAATTCTTTTGCTACTAATTCAGAAGGTAATTTAGTAATCAATAATCTTGAGTGGGATAATTATTCAATTAGCCTTCCTGCAAATTCCAATTATACCTTTTCAGGAACAAATCCATTTACCCCAATCACAATAATCCCAAATGCAAATACGAATTTAAGGTTGGCTTTATCAAGTAGAACACCTAATAGCTTACTAATTAGATTTACCAACTCATCAAATGTCCCAATTGCCTCGGTCTCAGCTACACTTCGCGACAATGGTTCATTTAATCAAACAATTCTATCAGGACAAAACACAGATCCTGATTATGGACAAGTCTTTTTTGATTCATTGTCAAATGCAAACTACTATCTCTATGCCAGCGCTTCAGGATTTTTAGATGTGAACACAACAATACCCGTATCAGGACAAACTATCTATGATGTAATACTTTCACAATGAAAACAAAAAACAAAGGATTTACTTTAGTCGAAGTATTGATAGTTGCTTCAATCACTGTTGTGCTTGGTCTTGCAATTTTGGGATTGCAATACATCATAAGTCAAAATCAAGTGGAAGTATGGAGAAACTATCTCAGCGTAGATGAAGCAAATTCAAACATTTCCACAATGGCGCGAGAATTAAGAAACGCTAAAACAGCAGAAAATGGAGCATACGCCCTTGAGAGAGCCGCAGATAGTGAACTAATATTTTATTCGGATTACAATTATGATGGCAGAGTTGACAGAATAAGATACACCCTCTCGGGTAACTCTTTAATCAAAGGAGTAATTGAACCAACTGGCTTTCCGGTAAATTACCCTAGTCAAAATGAAAAAATAAAAGTTGTTGCTGAAAATGTAAGAAATGGCACAACTCCAATTTTTTATTACTACAATGAAAACTGGCCACAAGATACCACAAATAACCCATTAAATACTCCCACAAGACTTTCAGACACTAAATTAATGAGACTTTATTTGGAAATAAATCCAAAAGAAAATAATAATAGAAATTACATTTTGGAAACTTATATACAAATAAGATCTTTAAAAGAAAACTTGTAAAATAATATGCTAAAAGAAAGATTAAAGCCCAAAGGCACAATTACACCTGCTTTGCTTATTATAGTTGCAGCGTTTTTGACTGTAATCTACTCAATCCTTTTTGTACTCTCTCTACAGTTTGATTATTCAAACCGCCAAGTCTCCTCGGAACAAGCGCTTTATATCGCGGAAGCGGGAATTAACTACTATAAATGGCACTTGGCACATGATCCTGACGACTACCAAGACGGCACTGGCGAAGATGGAACTTACACACACGAATATTTTGACCCGCAGGGAAACTCAATTGGCAGTTTTGAACTTGACATAACCGCTCCATCCGCAGGATCGTCTGTTGTCACAATACGATCCACCGGTTGGACAAAAACACATCCTAACGTAAGAAGAACAATCATAGCTCAATATGGACAACCATCTTTTGCAAATTATTCTTTTTTGTCAAATGCAAGCAGTTGGTACGGAACGAATATAACAGTAAACGGTCCTGTTCACTCTAATAACGGCATAAGAATGGACGGAACAAACTTGTCGCTTGTCACAAGCTCAAGAGACAGATACACATGCGGATCAGAAACCGGATGCTCGCCACCTCAAACCAGACCCGGAGTGTGGGGATCCGGAGGAGATTCTGGCTTATGGCAATACCCCGTTCCAGCGATTGATTTTAATGCAATTTCATTTGATTTTACCAACATGAGAACTCAAGCCCAAAATAACGGACTTTACCTAGCGCCATCTGGATCGCGTGGGTATCACTTGATTTTTAATGCTGATGGCACTTTCAGAGTGTATAGAGTAACAGGAACTAATTACTATACCGGTTATAGCGCTGAAGAAGGCTGTCAAAATTTACATCAAAGAATTACATCTGAAACACTAATCGGCACATACAATGTCGATCAAAGACCAATAGTTTTTGCAGAAGATCATTTATGGGTAGAAGGAACAATTGATGGGAGAGTGACAGTGGTTGCCGCCAGATTCCCCATTGATTCTAATGCAATGAACATATGGATTAGAAATAACATAGTATATGAAACATATGACAACACAAATAGCTTTGGTTTAATTGCGCAGAATGACATCTACTTCGCAAGAGATGTGCCAAATAATTTTCGAGTAGACGGGGCTTTTATGTCCCAAAGAGGTAAAATCATAAGACATGGTTATTTATCGTCTTGTGGGGGTACACAGCAAGCTCTAAAAAACAGTTTAACAATCTTTGGATCAATAATTTCTTATAACAAAAGTTATTGGAATTTCGGCAATCCGCCTGTTTCCGGATTTGTCACCAGAACAGTAACTTATGACCCAAATTTGTTATATTTCCCACCTCCTTATTTTCCAACAACTGGAGAGTATAGATTTATATCTTGGGAAGAAAGATAGCTTATCTATTTATTGACCAACACATATTGTATTTGCATTAACTGTGCCTTCCTTGACAATCTGTCCGTCAAGCAAGCATAATCTTTCTTTACTTTTTGAAATGCTTGGAGTAATTTTTTGATTAACACTTTCTTGGTTATCATTACTATCAAAGTTAAAGTATTTATCCAAAGAAACCTCGTCTCCAAAATCTTCCTGCGCGCTTTGCTCAAAGTTGGGAACAATTTCTTCATCAATGCGCAAGCTGTTTGAATTTTTTGACAAAATGTGGATAAACAAAATGGATGACAAAACCAAAATTGCCAAAAGCAAAAAAATTCTGCCTTGCATTTCTCAGAAACCCCCTTCCAAACCACCAACAATACTATATATCGGAGTAATCATAAGTATTACCATAGCGCCAACAGCAAGTCCAATTAAAAGCATTAAAATTGGTTCGATTAAGGCAGTTGCTCTTTTTAAGCTATAATCCACTTCTAATTCATAAAAACTTGCCAGCTCATCAAGCACCACCTCCAAACTACCTGTTTTTTCACCTGCTCTTATTGTTTGAATCATTGTTTCAGGAAAAGATCTTTTTTGGGCAACCAAAATCTCTGCAAGGGACTTGCCCTTTGCAACACCTACGCTAAATTCTTTCGCTTGTTTTTTTAGATGCGGTTGTTTAAGAACATCCGAAGAAACATCCAAAGCAACCATTATTGGAACTCCGCTTCTAAGAAGCGTGGACAAAGTTCTTGCAAATCTGGCAGTGTCAAGTTGATCCATAACTTTGCTTATTACTGGCAATTTGACAATGTATGAAACCAAAAATGCTCTTGTTTTGCGAATTACAAAAAGCATTATCACAACAAACATTGCAAAAAAGAATAGACTTAAAGTCACAGTCAAATTTTCTCCAATTGTTTTGCCAGTATTAAGAACAAATTTGGTAACTGCCGGTAATTCAACATTTAAAGTTAAAAAAACCTTAGACATCTGAGGCAAAACAAAAGCAACCATTATGATTGCGCTAGCAATCATCGCCAAAATAATAACGCTTGGATACATCATTGAGCTTTTCACTTTTTGAGATAATTCATAAGAAGCCAAAAGTTGTTTTGCCAAATAATCAAAAGATTGCTCTAACGTACCTGATTCTTCCCCAGCTTTTATCATGGTCAAAAAAACCGCGTCAAATTCAGTTTTATATTTAGACATCACAGAAAACAATGTGCTACCTTTTCTTATGCTAAATGAAACATCAAAAAGCACTTGCTTCATTGTTTTGCTTTGCGCTTCTTGCCTTAAAATATCAATCGCCTCAGGAAGAGGCAAGCCAGCCCTTAACATTGTTGCCATAAATCTGCAAAAAGCCGCCTTTTCAGAAATTGATATGCCCTTGGCAAAAAGTTCTTTTTTCTGAATTAGCGTTTTTACAGAAAGCGGTGAAAGACGTTCTGCAAGTAAAAAAGCAAGCACTTCCTTTTTGTCCGTAGCTTGAATAACATCTTCAACTATTCTCCCACTTTTATCTTTGGCTTTATAGGTAAATAGCATATTAATTTAACTTTCACGTACAACACGAAGAACCTCCTCTAAAGAAGTCAATCCAGAAGCTACTTTGTCTATACCGTCTTGCAACATTGTAATCATTCCTTCTCTTACGGCTTCTTTCTGTATCTCATCTGAAGTTGACTTTTTTGCAATCAAAGTCCTCACTTTTTCTGTCACAGGCAAAACTTCATAAATTCCAATTCTGCCAACATAACCTTTGCCTCCACACAAACTGCAACCTTTACCCTTGTAAAATTTCTGCGCTGTTAAATCTATATTCAATTCTTTAGATAATTTCTTTACAAGGTCAGATGGTGGGTTATACTTCATCACACAATTGGAGCATAATTTTCTTACCAAACGCTGAGCTACAATCACATTTAAAGTTGAAGCAAGCAAAAAACCTTCAGCTCCCATATCAATAAAGCGAGGTATTGCTCCAGCGGCAGTATTTGTATGCAAAGTAGATAAAACCCGATGTCCTGTTAGAGCCGCATGTATCGCAATCTCTGCAGTCTCTTGATCGCGAATTTCTCCAACCATTATTATGTCAGGATCATGTCTTAAAAGAGCTCGAAGACCAGATGCAAAATCGAGTCCGGTTTTTGTGTTGACTTGAATTTGTGTTACACGATTCATTCCATATTCAACCGGATCTTCTATTGTGCAAATCTTTACATCAACTGTGTTGAGAATATTTAAAACAGAATATAAAGTAGTAGTCTTGCCTGAACCTGTTGGTCCTGTCACCAAAATCATACCATGCGGACGGTCAATGCTCTCTTTAATAAGATCTAAATTTCTGCCTGTCAAACCCAATTCTTCTAAAGACAGTGGTCTTGACGACTCCGCCAAAAGTCTCATGACAACATTTTCGCCGTAAAAGCCCGGAATTATCGAAATTCGCAAAGAAACCTCATTTCCGCCAGCATTGAATTTGTGCCTGCCATCTTGAGGCACCCTATGTTCGTCAATTTTCAAATTTGATAAAATTTTCACACGCGCCACCAAAGCGGCTTCGACACCACGAGGCAATTTGATAACATCTCTTAAGACACCATCTATTCTGTATCTAACTATAACCTCCTCTGCCTGCGTTTCTATGTGTATATCAGACGCCTTTTCAGAAATGGCATAACTTATGATGCTTTCTAGAATTTTTACAATTGGCAATTTTTCGGCCGCCTTTACAAGATCATCAGTGCTTATTTCTCCAGTCTTCTGAACATTTTCTTTAATTATTTTCTCGAAATCTTCCTCAATTCCTTTTTGATACTGTCCATAAGCACGATCCATATCTTCTTTCCTGGCGTAATAAACTTCTATGGAAAGACCTGTTACTCTTTTGGCAAATTCCAAAGCCTCAAAGTCCTCTGGATTTTCCATGGCAAGCTTAAGTTTTGATTCCTCTTTCTCAAACGGAATCATTCTATAAAGCCTAACCATTTTCTCTGGGATCAAATCCAAGACTTCTTTGTCTATTTTGATACGTTTAAGAACGATGTAATTTACTTTGTAATAATCGGCAATCAATCTACCTACTGTGTCTTCATTTATAAGTCCGTGAAAAACCAAAGTGTCTATTGGATCTTTGCCAATTTCTAAAGCGGATTTAACAACATCGTCAAAGGATTGCTCTGTAACAAATCCCGATCCTACAATGATTTTTTTGAGTGTTTCTAGCGGCAGGTTCATAGAAAGAATTAAAATACAAACTTTAGATAAACTAAGCTTCTACACTACACAATTATAAACACGAATAATCGTTTTAAGCAAAACGGAGCGAAGCAGATTTTGACCTTCTTTCCTTTAAATAATTTTGAGCCATAAGACCGGCGATATACGATACAATACCATATGCCGCCCATGTATACCCAGAAGGAACACCCAACACAACACCTGCTGTTAGACCGGCAACAATAACCGCCAAATCCACATAGTTTAGATACCTAATTCCTTTTTCTAAAAAAGTTTCTCTTTCTTTCATATTTTTTCAAAATTATGAACTAAATAAAAAATAAAATAAGTTCAATCATGCTTTGGAGAGGAGTAAGCCAGGTTCTGTTCATTCACCTTACAAGGCGAACTGACAACAATCTATCTACAATAAGTCAATTTGTACTTATGTATCTGTTTTTCACAGATTGCCCTTAAACCTTATGACGTTTTTTGATTGCTCAAAAATCGGGTAGGCATCCTAATGACGTCAAATTCGAAGGTTGCAGCGGGGAGGATTGCCCTTTTCACCCTCTTTCTGACTTTATTAAAAGCCAGACGAGTCGTAGTCTCTGTTGCTCTTACTAGCGCTTTTTTCTCTTTAGTCAAAATTAAACTAAAAGAGAAATTATACGTTCTTGGTTTTACCCTAAGACACCCTGCCTACTGCTGCCTGGACTTTCCTCTTCGGTAAAAAACCGAAGTAGTTGTCCTCTCTCCAAAGCTTGCTTATTATAACAAAAAATACAAATTAATTCATCTTTTTCTAAAAATTCTAAAAAACAAAGATTTTAGAATTGCAAACTTGCCTAAACAAACTTCTTCTTCAAATAAGTCTCAAAAACTATTACCTGAATAAGTATAACCACAGGCACTGCTATCAAAACTCCAACAATACCAGCTAATTGAAAACCAATTGCAAGAGCAATTAATGTCACAACTGGATTAACACCTGTTGACTTCTGCATAATCTTAGGAACCAAAACATAGTTTTCTAACTGTTGAATCACAAAAGCAAGAGCAAGAGCAGAAAGCCCCAAAAAAGGAGATATGCTAAGTCCTATTATGATAGGTGGTATGGCCGAAAGTATTGGCCCCAAATACGGTACAATCTCTAAAAATCCGGCAAATATGGCAAGCGGAAGAGCATATGGGACACCAAGCAAAGTAAGTCCTATATAATTAGCAAGTCCCACAGCAAACATAAGTATAATTTGCCCCGTAGCCCAAGATCCCATTTTCTTCTCCACAATCTCGATTGTTTCAATAATCAATTTTCTTTTCTTATCATCAAAAAAGGTAATTAAATGATCATCTAATCGATCTCTCATCAGAAGAAGATAAAAAGCAAAAACCAAAACGGTAACAATGCCTATTATGTTGGAAAAAACGGACACTGTTATACTTGCGGCTCTTCTTGTAATCTCCCCCAAATCAGAAGTCAACTGGCCAACCACGTACTCGCTAATATCATAGGAGACTCCAAGTCTGGCAATATACACTGGCAAATTCGCTAGAAAATTTGAAGTCTGACTAACCAAAGGTGGTATTATGGCAATAAAACTTACAGCCAACAAACCAATAACAAAAAAGTAAACAAGAATCACAGACACAGCACGTGGAACCTTGTACTTGGATAACTTTGTAACAAGGGGATTAAGTATAGCCATTATCAACAAAGAAACAAAAAAGGCAAGCAAAATATCTCTTATCAAGTACAAAAGCCACAATCCAAGTAAAAACAATACAGTAAACACAATGGTCTTATACGAAATTTCTATTTTCTTAGCCATTTTAACTTAAGCCTTATTATGCCACTTTATTACTAAATCTGCCACTTCTGCAAAAAAACCATAATTATCAACATAAAACCAATGTATCCTTTTGTCTTTTCTAAACCACGTCATCTGTCTTTTAGCATAGAATTGCTCTTTGTGAATCCACTCTTTTATCGCTTGTTCTTTTGATATTTCTTTATTTAAGAATTTAAGCCATTGAGCATAACCAATAGCATAAGCTGATTGCAATCCAGAATTAAAACCTTGTTTGACCAACATATCCATTTCCTTTTCAAATCCAACTTTTAACCTTTTGCCAACTCTG
>JANWVB010000035.1:0-243 GCA_025057695.1 Patescibacteria group bacterium | reverse complement strand
ATTCCTTGGCAAACATAGCCCTACAAAAAGGGAGTCATATTTATAAGAAGTTTTACTACTTAATTGATTGTATTGATTGTTTTGCAACTTCCAATCAGAAACTTCAATGGCACGAATTAATCTTCTTGGATTTTTTTTATCTGATTCATTTAACAAAAGCGCTTTTTCAGGATATTTATATCTTAAAACTTGATACAACTTTGAAGCGCCCTTGCCTTCTAAACTTTTTCTTAGAGTTTCATT
>JANWVB010000034.1 GCA_025057695.1 Patescibacteria group bacterium | reverse complement strand
GGAGAAACTCTTTTTGCCTTTTAGTTCCTAACTTTCGATGAAAAACCAACACAAACCAAGCCTTTTAGTTCCTAACTTTCGATGTAATCTCCACTCTGTCGTTGCCTTTTAGTTCCTAACTTTCGATGATCCACAAGCCTGTAACAGCCTTTTAGTTCCTAACTTTCGATGAGTATATAAAAATTAAGCCTTGATTTCAATATTTGTTTTGTTTTGTATTTGCGAAAAAAGTGTGTATAATTGCGCCATAATATAGACATTTTTTAATTTTGACATGGCGAAAAGAAGAAAAGTTTATATTTGGCTTCCTTATGTTTCTAAAATAACTGTAAAGCCTAGTAGTGTAAAGATAGCATATAAAGGTGGCGATTTGCAGGCTGAATGGAAAGAAATTCACTCCATAATGTTTTATGGAGAAAGTGTTGATTTCCCTCAGGAATTTTTTGAGAAATGCGCGTTTTATAAAATACCTGTAATCATTCACAGGAGGAACATGCCAAGAGCGGTTTTTGTTACACCTACTCTTCCTCCTGATCAGGAAAACATTCTTTCGCGTCAGATTATTTTTAGGGAGAGTAAAAAGAAAAAGGCATACATAGGCAAAAAGCTTTTGCAGGCAAAATTTAAAAGTATGTCTTGGCTGGTGCCTGTAGAAAGAGATCTTTTGTACAAGATCTGTGATGTGGATAAGATGATAGGCATAGAAGCCTGGCATGCCAGAAGGTATTGGGAGAGCTATTTTTTGAAATTAGGATTTGAATCTGGCAGGAGAGAAAATGCTGAAGACAATGTAGTCAAAAAAGTTTTGGATGCAGTTTCCAAATTCATTAGCGGGGTTTTGCTTAGGTGGATTTTGTATCATAACTTAAGCCCCTATCATGGATTTTTGCACAAGCCTACAGACTACCCATCCCTAGTTTATGATCTGATGGAACCTTACAGAGGTTTTTTTGACAAAGTTGTTTTTGACACGATAAAACAGGCAAAAAGGCAAGAGGCGACAGATGACAGTCAGCTTGTTGCTTATGCCATAGAAAACATTAAGCATTTTTTGGAACAGGAAGTGTATGTGGAATCAACCAGGCAAATAGCAACTTTCAACGAAATATTACATGGGATTGTTTTGGCTTTGAGAGTTTATCTTCTGGGAGAAACGCGTAGATTTATAGTTCCTATGCCTTCAAAACCTAATGGTGGAAGGACAATTAATTCCGGCTATAGATTGTATGGGCATCATGCCGGAATTACTAATTTTTGGCCAAAGACAAAACAGATTGCTGAGGAGTTTGAGAAAAAATGGTTAATTGCGAAATTAGCTTAAGTTTTAGAATTTAAATTTCATTTTTTCAATTACATTGTCTTTGTTAGATAATTGGCTGAGGTATTTGATTGTTTCTTCAAGATAACTGGTTTGGTCGCTTTCTGAGCTTTTCTTTTTATTTTCTTTTGACTGGTCCTTTTTATCTTCTTTTGGTTTGATAATGCCTTTGAATCTCAAGTATCCACGAATTGCCATTATCAGAGCCGCTTGTATGTCTGCATCTGCCACAAATCCGCATCCTACAAATGGACAGACAAACAAAGAACTATTGCCGCGTCGTTTTTTGAAATTTTCGATTTTTTCTTTGTTTTCTCTGATATATTCAGGCAAAGCTTCGCTGTTTTGAGTTACAGGAGGTCTTGCGAATTCTTTTACCATTTTTCTAAATTCCGAAAGCCCTTTTTTTGTCTTTTTGAAAGTGTACCCTTGTTGGTGTTCTTTATTTTGTGTATATCCGTAAATTTCTCCCAGGGGAGTGCTTATTGTAGCGATATTTCCTGTTCTAGATACTATTTGGGTGTTTTCGAGATTTTCTTCCGTGACTTGATAAAGACTGCGCGCGCATTTTATGCATGTATAACTTGAAGCATGAGCAGACAAGGCTCTTCCAATGTATTTTGTTGATTTGCCCCATACATGATTGTGAATGCTTTTGTCTGCTTCACTTTCAAATTCAGTGTCTGCTCTTTTAACACTATCGTAAATTTTTGTGGTCCTGCCGCTGCCGGTTTCAAAATTAGAAATTGAACCTTCGTATATTATGGAACAACCGCCGCATTTTATGGCTATTGCATGCACTTTATTTCTCAAAGCTCCGATTGCATTTTCCCGAACTAGGGAAACTGTGTTATCTTCTTCGTCGAAGGCTCCTTCTTTGGCTTTCTGCTGTATTTTTGCGAACTCGTCTTTTATGTTGGCGATGTTTTGGTCTTCTATAAATCCAGTTTCAATTATGTCAATTTTGCTGTCTTGAATGAAGGTCAGAGCATAAGCCAGGCCATACTCTCCAACATCTATTCCAAGAAGCGGATAATTGATGCGGCTTGAATCATCTTTGGCTATTTCTTCTAGTTTTGAAGTTTGATTATTTTTTTTTGAAGCTGATAACTTAAAGGGTATGGACAGATACACTCTTTCAACCCATTTTTTGCCGCTTTTATTTTTAATTTTAGCTGGTGTTAGAACGGGGAGTTTATTTCCCAAGTCCCAGTTTATTTCGTATCTTTTCTCTACTATAAAGTTCCATTCAGAGAGAGTAATATTTACATTTTCCCATCCTTTGGGTCTGTATAAATATTTGTCTAGAAACTGCAATTGGTAAGGAGATGATGAAAGCCTGAATGTTTCTTTCATATCTTCTTCTGATATAAAAACTGGCTCGAAGCTTTCCTTGTCCAGACGCAATGCATTTGGGCTTAATCCTTTTTTTGTTTTTGTTGTATCAACCAAATGTGATGTATCAACCAAATATAAATGTGGTCTCATGAGCATTTTTCTTTCTGGGCTTGTTGGTTGTGAATTTGCCAGATTTTGGCTTAGTTGGATTTGTTGATCAGATGGCTTGTAGAAAAGCTTAAACTTTTCATTTGATCCTATAACCTGGGTTGAGTATTGTGCCACATATTCTTTTTTGGAGTAAAGTGTTGCGGCGCCTTTTATTTCTGAAAGGACCAAACTTTGCACGATAAAGCTAAATTCTGACTTCTTTGCAATTTCAAGGGAGAAAAGCTCTGTATAGAGATTTGCTTTCTCGAAATTTTTTAGATCCAGATTTGAGGTAGAGAATTCATCTTGAGTGTTAAATCTAATCAGATGTGAAATTGTTGTTTTGGCTAATTCTATCCAGTCTAAAAGTATTTTGGGGTCATTAAGGAGTTTGGCTTTGTCAAATTCCAAAAGATAGCGGATCATATCCAAGGTAAGCTTCTCAAAACTCTCTAGATAATTTTCTGAGTTTATTTCTATCTGGCTAACACTTCCTGTTGCATAAGCGCTTCGATAAAAAGTGTATTTTTTATGGTTCTTTTTCTTTTCGATGTCTTGCAATGTAGGGGATTTGGCTTCGGAGCTGATGATTTTTATGTATTGATCCCGGAAAACAGAAGAGTTTACTGACTTGTCAGTGTATTTTCTCCAGAAGAAATTCAGGCATTTGCGATAAACCGTTTCTTCGGTTTCTTGCTTTTTTTTTACTTTTTCAAAAGTCTCTTTGGGAGAAAAATCTTTAGATAGAGAAGAAATGAGAGAGGTCAATGTTTCAATGCCACTTTCGAGAATTGGTATAGTTTTATAAACGATTTTTTTGTTTCTTTTTCTTATCGCTTTTCCAAAGAAAGTTACAGGTTTATAGATTTTTTCATAAAGCCCGCTGAAATGTCTAGATCTGTTAACGCTTATCTCTTCGTCTTCTTTTTCTTCCTCATTTTGAATGTAAGCCTGATAAGAGAAATTCAAAAGTCTTTTTAGAGAAGACAAAAGCGAATCAAATATTTGATAATTGTCTTCATTTTTAATTCCTTTGGACAGAAATTTCTCTAATCTGTCTAAAAGTGTATTTATTAGTTCAATTTCTTCTTGTGCTTCTTTGGGGAAAGAATTTGTATTTAGATAACTTCTTGCTTTTTCAATGCTATCTTTGAAATTTTCAGTTTGTTTGTGCAATTCCTTTTTTCTCTTTTGATGGTTGCTAAACCAGCTCTGAAGCTTGCCGCCGAAAAAACCACGGTAATTTTCCCAAGAATCTGTGTGAAGAGGGTCTCCTAGCTTTCTTGCTTTATCAGAAAGAAAAGCCAAAGCAGACAAAACTAAGTCTCTTTTCTCGTGCAGTGGCGGTTGGATAAAGGAAATTGCATCAAAGATATCCTGAATTTTGTCTTCTTTTAACGATTTTAGCGCTTTTCCAAAGTAATTAGAAAAGCCGTTAAAGTTATTAGTTAATCCAAGTATTTTAGCAAGTTTGTCTTCTTCTTGATTTTGGTTTTTTAGCCATTCTTGCCTTTTATCTACAAGTTCTTCTAATGAGCAGTCTTGGTTAATGCAAACTAGTTCAGGGACTATAGTGAATGTGATATATTTTAATTCTCCTCTTGGCTTTGAGCTTTCGATAATGTTTTTGTCAATTCCAAAATTTTCCAGCCAGAACTTTTCCTGATTTTCTTTGCCATAAAGCTTAAGTTCTCCATTTTCATCAAAAAAAGAATTTGTGATGAAGTCAACTACTCCTTCCGCTTGTGGAGATAATATCTTGTAATCTTTGCTTGGGTACTTCTCTTCATGATAATATTCAGCTTTAAGATAAGATGCTATCTTTTTTCTGAATGAATATTTGTTTGTTGTTTCTGTTTTTCTTATTTCGTTTTGTAATATCAGAGGTTTAATCTTTTCCTTGTCAAAAAAACCTTTAATTCTCTGATCTACCTTTTGCCAAATTTGCTCAAATGGAGAATTTACCAAGTCTAAAAGCAATTTCGAGTCTGGTTGCCATATAACCCCTGCTTTTAGCGAGTCTATCCAAAAGTCAAAAATTGTATAAGGTTGGTTGTTCTTTGATGTGTACTCCAGATAATCATTTAAATTCATATCGCCCCTTATTTTTAGATCATCATTAATGATTTTGTCTTTTAACTTTTCTAGGTTAATTGTTTCCGGGGATTCAGAAAATGGTTTGATTGGATACTTGATAGAGCGGATAATTTTGCCTCCAGAGAGAAGTATGCGTTCTTTGTGAACTTTGTAGCCTGTTAGGTCTTTTGATTTATCAGATTTTTTGGCATTTACTTGCATGATGTGTAGGCAGAGAATTTAAAGTTTGCGCTCTTGCGCTACTTCTTTTTAGGGAAGCCCCCTTTCGGGGAAAGGCATCCAGCCTTAAGGCTGGGGAAAGCGCAAGAGCGCGCGAGTTAGGAACTCAAGGAAAATTATAACACAATTTTTGTCCTATTTAACTGGCTTTTTAATACTTATTTAGCTTGTATTTGTTGCTTTGCTGAGATCAGCAAGAGTCAATGGACCTCTGATTGTTTTTAGCTTTGTTCATGCTCTTTTGCTTGTGGAAGTTGGATTTGAATTTTGGACAGGGATTTTCTTAGATATTTATTGAAGTTTCCAGTCTTGGGTTTTGGAATTTGTCAAAGATTAGATATTTATCGGGCTTTACATTTCTTAGAAAGAATTCATCGTGAGATACCACTATCAGCGCGCCGCTGAAATTTTGTAATGCTTCTTCCAGCATTTCGATGGTTTTTATGTCCAAATGATTTGTTGGCTCATCCAGCACAAGAAGCTTTGGATCTCGCGCAAAAAGCGTAGCTATTTGCACTCTTCTTATGGATCCTATGCTCAAGTCCCCGAGAGTTTTTCTTGAGACATCTTCGAATAGTACTTTTCCTAATATTTGCCTAGCTTCCTCTTCTGATATTTGTACATGTTGTCGAAAGAAGTCTGTTACGTCTTGTGACAAATCTATTTCTGCAGGATCCTGTGGAAGGTATGATATTTTGTTTGTTACAAACATTTGGCCTGTAATGGGAGTTAAGTTGCCGGTTATTATTTTGATTAGGGTAGTTTTGCCTGCGCCATTTTCTCCTACTATTGCCATTCTTTCCCCACCTTTTAATTGAAGTGAAAGATTAGAAAACACCTCTTTGCCGTTTTGGTAAGAAAAACTTATCGAATTAAGAGACAGAGCTAGGCTTTTGTCTTTTTCCTGACTTCCGGTCACGATGAAAGCCGGCCTTCTTGGCGGTTTTGGTTCTTCTATGCTAGACAATTCTTTTTCTATCCTTTTTAATTGCGTCTTTGCTCTTTGCGCAAGTTTGGCGCCTCTTGCCCTGTAGTGCGCGTTTGTTGAAGTTGTCTCAAATTCTTGCGATTTCTCTTTTAATGTTTTTGCCGATTCTTGCAACTCTTTTCTCCTTCTTTGTTGTTCTTTGTAGGCTCTTTCTTGCGCTTCAATCAATTCCTTTTTTCGTCGCGAGTATGATGAATAGTTTCCTGTGAATGTATGTATTGATTTATCGTGTTCGTCTATATCCAGTATTAAATCCGCGATTTCATCGATGAAACTTCTATTATGCGA
This sequence comes from Patescibacteria group bacterium, assembly GCA_025057695.1. Taxonomy (GTDB): domain Bacteria; phylum Patescibacteriota; class Microgenomatia; order UBA8517; family UBA8517; genus JANWVB01. The sequence goes on along the minus strand of JANWVB010000034.1, from coordinate 6,168 downwards.
AACTATAAGCGCAGATAATCTTTTGTTTGATTTAAGCCACTTGATTAAAGCCTCTATGGCTTTATTGTCAAGATTGTTTGTGGGTTCATCTAACACCAAAAAATTGGGGGTTGAGATTAGAACTCCCGCGATTGCAATTTTATTTCTCTCCCCTCCGCTTATTTCGGATACATATCTTTCTAAGTAGCTTGTTGGCAAGCCTAAATCTCGTATCAATCCTTCTTTGATTTGAGGGTAATCCCAACACTGCAGGTTATTCATTCTTTCAGTTACTAAGCCAAATCTTTCTAGCAATTCCGGAGATTCTCCCTGAGACAACATATTTACTAACTCTTCGTATTCTTTATTAACTCTTGCAATTTCGCCTGCGCATGCATCAAGATAGTCAGTTACTTTTCCATCAAAATGTATTCTAATTTCTTGTGGTAAGTAACCTATCCTAACTTCTTGTCCAATTTCAAGGGTTCCAGACATTTCTACACCATCGGGCGGTGATTTACCTTGCGCTTTGGCAATAATGACTTGAAGCAGTGTCGTTTTGCCGCCTCCGTTTCTGCCGATAAGAACTGCTTTGTCACCAGGGTTTATAACAAATGACGAATTTGCTATTAGTTCCTTGCCTACGCGAATGAGACTTAAATCTCTAGCAACTATATTATAGTTAAGAAGAGGTTCTTTTTCTTTTTTCATATAGATTTTAAATGTGAATTTTACGGTATTGATATACAATATATAGGGATTTCGTCTTTGTTTACATTGATGTCTAAAAGATTTTTGACATTTTGATCGTTAAAACCTCCGATTGCACAGACTCTCTGTCCTATAGCTTCGCCTATCAAGTAGAAGTTTTGGCATACATGCCCACTTTCTATTAATGCATACCTATAGGATCTTTCAAAGTATTTAGATGTAAGTCTACTCATTATTCCAGTAATAATGACTATTATTCTGCCTTTTTGCACAAACTTTTGTCCTGGGAAACATTTTCTTATTTCTTCAGCGCTTGTATTCCAAAGGTACTCAAGCGAATGTGTCCTTACATGATAGTGATACAAACCGCTTTTAAGTTCCTTTGGTGGTTTGTTGATAATTAGGTATATCTCAAGTGGATAGCGCGCCCCCGCAGAAGGATATGCCCTGTACGAGTTGTAGTAGACCGATTCGTATACATTGGTAATGGAGCAGGCTACGAGTAGTGAGGAAATTTGTTCCATTGAAAGAGGTACTTTGTGATTTTCCCTTTCTGATTTTCTGGTAGTGATTAATTGGTAAAGTGTGCTGTTGTTATCTTTTAAAGACTTTGGATTTGGTAGAGATATTCTCTCAAACCTTGGGTAACCTTTGAAATATATTCTTTTCCAACTCTCTGGCCAGAGTTCTTTTGGAAGTGTTTTTTTGAGTTTGTCGATACTGCTTTTATTGTGAAATCTTTCAAAAAGATAGCTTTTTTGGACTGGTTTTAGCATATTTAAAATAATTTGTTACAGAAAGAAGTGTGGTACTTTATTTAACTGATATTCCCCTGTTAATGGTTTTTCTGCAAGCCCAATTTCAAAAGGGACATTGTAGATTCTGCTTCCTCCGAGATATGGGAAAGGCTCTTCTAGGTGCAAAGGGTGCAAGGTGGGTATTATTACCTTAAGTACCTTGAATTTGTATTTACTTATGCTTTCAGTTGTCAGGTCAACATAGTAAATGTTATGGCCCTTTTCTGTTAAGACTTTTGTTACATATTCAAGTTGGTATGCTATGTTCTCTTTTGATGTGATAGGTTTTAAATCGTTGAAATCCAGAACTTTAGGGTTTGTTATCCAGGGCTCTATGTGTTTTAACATTTCCAGAGGTGACCAGTAGAGTCCTCTTTCTTTTAGGTCTACTAAAAGATGTGCTCTTTTTTGGATTTCTGAGATATCCGGCATTTTATTTAGATCGTCCCTTATCCATGGGCGAGAGTGCCAACTTTCTTCTATTGCACCAATTGCTGTTTTTAGAGGGTTAGTGCCCGATTTTAGGCCAGCCGAAATCGCTGGACCTATACTTGTTCTGTCAATTACCAGTGCAAGGAAACTATAAATTCTAATGTCTGTTGGCAGGTTTATTAGATATATTTCTAGATTATATTTTTTAAAATAATTCTTAATTTTTCTAAGTACGGGATTGGTTTCTATGTTAACTAGCACACCATGAGTATTACTAAGATAGTGAATTATGAATGCGTCTCTCTCTATAACTTCTAATATACCACGCAACAAACATTCTTCCTCTGAGCTTCCGCATGCCCCTCCTGTTGAAATTGGGAATCTGATTATCTTTTCATTATTTAGTTTGAATGGAACAAAAACCATTTGTGCAGGTATATATAACTCTTTCTTGTCAGGGAAAAGGTAACCTTTTTTCCACCTAAAGATACTTTCAGAATTCCATCTACACATTGAAAATTTTTTGTCCTTTAGTTGGTTTGCTGAAAATGATATTATTTCATCAAGTGCTATGCTTTGCTTTTGAATATCTTTATAAGATGCTATTTTTAGCTTGTTATCTTTATATATACCAAGACAATATCTCTCTACAGCCTCACCTGCGGCTTTTATGTAAGCCTTTGTTTTTTTAAACGAAGCACCTCCACTATAACCTATATCGCAACAACAATCTGAGATATCTGAAACATCTGATATTTTTGCTGAAAAATTCCACAGCTTTGGTTCATCAGAATAAAAAGGTGGCTGATAGATACTATCAACCACCTTAACATTCTTGAATAACAAAACAAACCTTTTTATTAAACTAGACAACATTGATTGTATAGATATTGTTATCCTGAGCATCGATTGCACGAACCTGTACATCCGTTACCGCTATTGGTGCACGCAGAAGGTCCGGGTTTAGGATCTTTGCTATCAACACAAGAATAATCTACTGCTTCACACATTGATTGTTGTACTTCTAGTTTAGGTTCTTGATTTTGTGGTGCTATTGTTTCTTTTGTCATAAGGTTTAACACCCCCCCTCTTTTTTGATTGATTTTTAATTCTAATTTTCTAGTTTTAAATTATAGCTTTAAATTATACCTGTTTTCATGTTTTTTTCAATATCCAAATTTTACTTGACTTGATTGTGGTATTATGCTCTCAATTTTTGAGAAATTTTTGTTGCTTAATTTTTAATTAATATTTGATAAGATTTTCTTGTTGAGTTGTAAACATATGAATTCGCCTTTTGATTCTTACCTTACTCAGCTTGAAAGTTCTTTAAAATTTTTGAAAGAAGATTTTAGTGAAAATGATATTGAAGCCGCGAAAAAGATTTTGTCTCGTCCGGATAGAGTTATCGAGAAAATTTTAAAAGTTAAATTAGGCGGCACGGAAACTAAACTGATTGCATATCGTTCCCAGCACAATAATGCTCTCGGGCCATATAAAGGCGGAATTAGATTTCATCAAAATGTGTCCAAAGATGAAGTTAAAGCGCTTTCCGCGTGGATGAGTGTAAAATGCTCTGTTGTTGAATTGCCGTATGGCGGAGCAAAAGGCGGTGTGGTGATCGATCCTAAAAATTTAACAGAAAGCGATATTGAAAATATTTGTCGGGCTTTTTCCCGCGAGATGCATGATTATATTGGCGAAAAAGTAGATATTCCAGCTCCGGATGTGAATACAGGCGAGCAAGAAATGGCTTGGATGCTTGATGAGTATGAGAAGGTAACAGGATTTAAATCACCTGGCGCATTCACCGGCAAACCTCTTGTTCTTGGCGGGTCAAAAGGACGTACGGAAGCAACAGGACTTGGCGGATTTTATGTCTTTGACGCATATGCAAAATCGCGAAATATTATTCCTAGTAAAACAACTATTGTTGTGCAAGGTTTTGGAAATGTAGGATATTGGTTTTGTTATTTTGCTTTGAAAGCAGGATATAAAGTTTTAGCAATTTCTGATTCATCAGGCGCTTTGGTTCACAAGACATGTGTTGACATTGATGAAGTTTCTGAGTTGAAAAGCAAGTACAGGTCCTTCTTGGAAGCTTCAAAACATACGAACAAATATTCTTTTGCCACAAATGATGAGCTTTTGGCAATGAATGTGGATGTTTTGGCGCCTGCGGCTCTAGAGAATGCGATTACAGGTAAAAATGCGAATTTTGTTAAAGCCAAAATTATTTTAGAACTTGCAAATGGGCCTGTTAGTCCTGATGCAGAAACGAAGTTATTGTCAAAAGGTGTGGAAATTTTGCCGGATGTGCTTTGCAATGCTGGTGGAGTGACTGTGAGTTATTTTGAGTGGTCACAAAATATTTCAGGTTATTATTGGTCGAAATCTCAGGTATATAAAAGACTGAGCAAAAAAATGTTTGGTGCTTTTGACAAAATAGCCAAATTGAAAGCACTAAAAAATATTTCTTCTTATAGACAAGCCGCTTACGCTTTTTCTTTGGCTAGAATTATTTCTGCTATGAAATTTCGTGGTTGGTTGGGTAAGTGATTTTTTATACTTTAATTTGTATTTGTAAAGCCTTTTTAGGTCAAATAGCCTCTTTATCGTGATATCATTAAGTAAATTATGCAGTTTTTAAATTGGCACTATTCTCACGGAGTTGAGTATTACATAAAAAGCTGGCAATCAAACATATCTTGGATACATCATTATTTCTCTCTTCCACTTTTGGTATCTACTCTTTTTGCGCCTTGGAAGAGACTTGTGGTTATTGATAAAAGACCTGGTTTTGATATATCGCGATGGTTTGAGACAGCAAGCTACAACCTTGTCTCCAGATTAATTGGTTTTTTAGCAAGAATTGTTTTGATTTTTGTTGCAATCTTGACACTTATTATCACGTTTTTGGGAGGTTTTGTAGGCCTTTTACTGTGGATTGCTATTCCGTTTATGAGTTTTCCTATTTATCAAAAATGGAGACGCCAGCCCAAAGTTTTCGCTAAATCTTTGCTGGAAGAATTAAAATCTCAGAATGATCCCGTTAACATTTTAAAAAAAATTTTTGGCACTCAAGCTGGCCATTTTGTTATTAGTCATGTTGGAGTTAATTATGCAGAACTTGAAGAAAATGCTGATAAATCACGGGTATCTTTTGGTGAATTTCATGTAGATTCTTTTGAGGATATAATTTCACATCTCGTTAAATCAAAAGTTTGGAACGAAGAGTTTTTTAATCAAAGACAGTTAGATCCTGATGATTTTATCTTAGCCGCTAATTTATGGGACAAAAAAACTAAACAAGAAACAAGACTTATTTCTCCTTCTTTGGGTAGGCCGGGCCTTGCGAGAGAGCTTACATATGGCTATACGCCAGTTTTAAATTTGTACTCAACTGATTTAAGTCTTGAGAATTCTTCGCATAAGTTGATCGGTCGCGAAGATTTAATTGAAAGATTAGAAAGAATTCTTTCGTCAGGCACAAACATAATACTTTCCGGACCTCCTGGTGTTGGCAAAAAAACCATAGTTTTGGAGTTTGCAAGACGAGCAATAACAGGCGAATTAGGTTATAGCATGTCTTACAAACGAGTTTTGGAATTTGATTACAATACGATCTTGGCCAAAAATTTGGATTTAAATTCTAAGAAATCAGAAATGCAACAAATACTGGCTGAGGCGTCTGCGGCCGGCAATATAGTGCTTTTAATAAAAGATCTGCACAGACTTACAAGTTCCGAGGTTGAAGGTTATGATTTTGTTGATATGTTTGAATCCCTTTTTGAGAAGAAGTCTTTGATGATGATAGTGATGGAAACAAGCGCTGATTATGAAAAGTACATAGCGCCTAATTTGAGAATCAGAAAATTTTTTGAGAAAGTGGAAGTTCTTCCTCCCACCAAAGCACAAACAATGGAGATTCTTTTGGAGGCAGCGATGGATGCGGAAGATAAAACAAAAATTTTAATTACATTGCCATCGCTTCGTTTTATGCTTGATGAAAGTGATGATATGATTACTGATTTGCCGTATCCAGAGAGGGTTTTGGATCTTTTGGATGCTGTAGTTACATATTGTCAACAAAAAGGCAAAAAAAATGTTGAAGTTTCCGATGTGGCACGTGTTTTGTCTGAAAAAACTGGTATTTCTTTCACTGCTTTGACAGAAAGTGAAAAGAAAAAACTTGATAATATCGAAGAAATTATTCACAAACGATTAATTGGTCAGGATTTGGCGATTA
>JANWVB010000033.1 GCA_025057695.1 Patescibacteria group bacterium | reverse complement strand
AAGTGCCAACAGAAATGCCAGAATCTTTGCATATCCGGCTTCTAAAAATTGGTGGAGTAGGTCAGGGCCACCAGAACAAATGCCAATTGGAGAAATTGGCGGGCCAGACTCGGAAATCTTTTACGATTTTGGCGCGGAGCTTAAATTGCATGAAAATTCCAAATTTAAAGATAAGCCTTGTCATATTAATTGTGATTGCGGGCGGTTTATAGAAATAGGAAACTCGGTTTTTATACAGTATAAAAAAAACGAAGTTGGCGGGTTGTCCGAACTGCCTCAAAAGAATGTTGATTTTGGAGGAGGGTTAGAGCGTTTGTCTATGGCTGTAAACAATCAGCAGGATGTTTTTATGCTTGATTTGATGCAACGATTTGTTAGGCCAATAGAAGCAAAATACAATGTAACTTATTTATCATCACCGAAAGTTGATACAAGCATAAGAATAGTTGCAGATCATTTAAGGGCATCTGCCATGATTATCTCAAGTGGTGTAACTCCTTCAAATAAAGAGGCAGGCTATGTTTTGCGAAGGCTTATAAGAAGAGCTGTTTTTCATGCATCCCTTCTGCATGGAGGGCATGTGGAAAGAGGCATTTTACCTGATATTGCCAATTTGGAATTGGACGATTACCCAATTCAACTTAAACCTTGGAATGAAATAAAGGAAGTCTTGGAAAATGAGGTTGGGAAGTTTGAAAAAACATTGGCTACAGGTTTAGTCAAACTAAGAAAAAGAATTTACAACAAACAGATAATAGATGGGAAATTTGCTTTTGATTTGTATCAAAGCGACGGTTTTCCTTTTGAGTTGACAGAGGAAATAGCAAAAAGTGAATCTGGAGTTATTGCAAAAGACGCGTTATTGGTTTTTCAAAAAGAATTTAAAAAACACAGAGAAATTTCAAGGACGTCTGTCGCCGGTATGTTTAAAGGAGGACTTGCGGATCAAGAAGAAAGGACTGTCAGACTTCATACAGTTGCACATTTGTTGCAATCTTCTCTGAGGCATGTGCTTGGCAAACATGTTTCTCAAAAAGGTCAGCATATTACTGGTGAAAGACTAAGATTTGATTTTTCCCATCAATCCAAACTAACTGAGGATCAACTAAAAGAAGTTGAAGACATGATAAATGAAGCGATAAATCAAGATTTGGTTGTGACAAAGCAGGAGATGCCTAAACATGAGGCTATAAAGCAGGGCGCTTTGGGTTTTTTCTTGGAGCGGTATCCTGAGATTGTGTCTGTTTACACTATTGGTGGAGATGCTAATACAAGTGCCAATTTGAGCGCTTTTAATTCTGATGGGTGGTTTTCCAAAGAAATATGCAATGGCCCGCATGTTGCTCGCACTTCAGAAATAGGTCATGTTAGGATAAAAAAGCAAGAGAGAATTGGCGATGGTGTTATTAGGCTTTATGTCACCTTGGAGCAGTAAACATTAAGACAAAGAAAATAAAAATGGACCTTAAAAAATTCCTGCCTATTCAGAATAAAAATCTTAGGAAAAACAATGAAGAATATTTTTGGGCACTTTTGATAGAACCGAATTTTGTTCAAGTTGGTGCTTGGCGTGTTGTAGAAGGCATAGTGCAAGTATCTCACATTAGTCCAGCTATAGCTTGGGGGTCTTTTCAAGATTTGGTTGATGCCACAGACTCTGCGTTATCCTCTGTTGTTTCAGAATTGCCTTCAGACGCCAAAGATCCTGTAAAAACAGTTTTTGGCGTTGCTAATAGTTGGTTGGCAGATGGAGTTATAAAGCCTGATTATTTATCAGAAATAAAGAGTTTGTGTGAAAAACTTGGCTTAAAACCTATTGGTTTTGTTGTTTTACCAGAAGCGATCGCTCTTTATTTGAAATATCAAGAGCGCTCTGCAGTTTCCGCAATTTTTGTTGGTTGTTATAAAGAGTTTATTGAAATATCGGTGTTTAAATTAGGGAATCTAATTGGTGTTACACTAGTTTCAAGAAGTGTTGCGCTTGTTGAGGATGTTGTTGAAGGATTGGCTAGATTTACTGTGCCAGATGGAATTCCTTCTCGTATTGTTTTGTATAATGGTAAAGAATCAGAGTTGGAAGAAGCAAGACAAGACTTATTAGCGTCTGATTGGACGCAATTTATACATTTAAAGCTTATTCACCAACCCAAAATAGAAGTTTTCTTGCCCGATGAAAAAATTAAATCAGTGTCTTTTGCTGGTGGAGTAGAACTAACACAAGCAAAAGGCGTATCTTTTTCTGAGACGACAGAATTTGATGATGATTCTGTTTCAAAATTCGATACAGTTAATCGCGATGAAAATGTTAGTGTTTTAACAAGAGATGAACTTGAAAATTTGCCACCAAGCCATTTTGGGTTTAGTGGTGGCTCTTTTAACGAAAATATTAAATTGCACAAGAATGTTCATCCTGTAAAAGATGAAACACTAGCCTTTGATAGTTTTGGCAAACTCAAAAGGGAGATTTATAGTGTTGTTAATCATGATGACGGTAATGAAAGTGCCAAAGATAACCTAAAACCAACTAAAGAAGGTGATTTGCGCACAGAAGCAACCGTGAAAATTTTAGAATTTCCTAAATTATCTTTAACTTTACCTCCCTTTTTAAACAATCTCTTTTTGGCAATAAAGATGCCTGTTATAGTTGGAATTATTGTTTTGCTAGCGGTTTTTGCTGGAGGCTTTGTCGCGTGGTGGTATTATCCAACCGCAGAGGTGGTGATATATGTTTCATCGAGGAATCTTGACGAAAAAATGCAAATAACTGTTGTGTCTGAGAAAGATAGTGAAAATTTTGACTCTAAAATTTTGTCTGGCAATATTATTAAAACTAGCGTTTCAGGCAGGAAGACAAAAGAAACAACAGGAAGTAAAACCATTGGCGATAAAGCAAAAGGAGAAGTCACTCTTTACAGAGTTGGTCCACAGTTAACTCTAAAGTCTGGCACTGTTTTGACTGGGCCTGGCGGTTTAAAATTCACCATAGATAATGATGTGGTAGTTGCGAGTGGTTCTGCAAGTTCGCCTTCGGAATCTAAAGTCTCTGTTAGTGCAGTTCAAATTGGACCAGATTATAATTTAGCTTCAGGAGCCTCATTTTCGGTTTCTAATTATTCCGTAAACGACATTGAAGCAAAAAATGAAAATGCTTTTTCTGGAGGTACAAGTCGTGAAGTCTCGTCAGTTTCTTCGAATGACCATAAAGAGTTGAATAGCAGTCTGACAGAAGAGCTTGTGTTAACGGCCAAATCCGAGTTGGAGAAATTGTTGTCAGCGGATGAGTTGTATGTACAGGAATCACTTAAATCGACAGTAAAGGAAAGTCGGTTTTCGCATCCTATTGGCGCAGAAGCCGAAAGTGTTGAACTTGCTCTTGATTTGACGATAAGCGCTGTGACTATAAGTAGATCAAAAATTTCAGAACTTGCCATGTCTGTCATAGAATCAAAGATTCCGGAAGGGTTTATTTTGCGTCCAGATCAGCTTGATTTTTCATTTAAGTTAGCAAATAGCGCAAACGAGAAATATGTTTTTGATGTTTCTATTGTTGCCAACTTGCTTCCACAAGTAGATCCTAGAATAGTTGCCCAGAAAATAAAAGGCAAGTATCCTTCCATGGCTGAAGAGATCTTACAGAATGAAGTTGCGGGGTATGTTCGAGCTGAAATTAAGTCCAAGCCAAAACTTCCTGGCAGATTGGGTACTTTGCCGCAAATGGTAAAAAACATTGATGTTCAAGTAGCCGCGGAGAGGTAACATTTTAATATTTTCTGACTATTAGAATCTTTATAAAATATAATTTAAGATGATTCTTAATTATTAACTTGAACTAGCATGAAGCAAAAATCTTTGATTCAGTTTTGCGCCTTGATAATTGGTTTTTCTGGTTTTGTTATTATGGTTGCCACACTTTTCCCTATTTTTGCCTATGAATGGGAGTATGCGAGCAAATATCCCGCGCTATTAGATCCTTTGGTGGATGCGCAAACTGGTAGCTTAAAAGTTGGTGTAAAGGATTTGACAAAAGCAAGTAATTGGGTTGAAGACAAAAGTAGTTATCAATTCAAATCCACGGTTCAAACTTATTTTGCGCTTTCCATCCCCAAGTTAGGGATTGTAAACGCAAGAGTTGCGATAGGATCTGAAGATTTGGCAGATTCTTTGATTCAATATCCAGGCACGGCTCTTCCCGGAAAAATTGGGAACACTGTCATCTTTGGGCACTCAATACTACCTCAATACTTTGATCCTAAAAACTATCTCTCTATATTTTCAACTCTTCCGAAGCTAGAAAAAGGGGATGAGATATATGTTTTTTATGATAGTGTTACTTATAAATATCAAGTTGAATCTATGTTTGAAGTCAAGCCAACAGATATTCAAATTTTAGAACAATCCAAACACAGTTCGTATGTAACGCTAGTTACTTGCACTCCTCCGGGTCACCCTCTCAAGCCTAAGAGGTTGATTGTGAGGGCAAAATTAGTACCTTTTGATATATAAATAAAGTTTTTTACAAGCACAATATAATTTGAGTTAGATTTATACTTAATTTAAGTTTTGTTTATGAAATTTATAGGTGTAGACTATGGACTAAAGAAAATTGGCATTGCGGTTTCTGATGGTTTGATAGCAGAACCGCATCTTGTTATTAATGTTAAAAACGAAAATGATGCTTTGGATAAGTTGACGCGTTTTATTAAATTGCACGATGTAAGCGAAGTAATAATAGGTATTTCTGAGGGGGAAATGGCTTACAAGACTAAAAAGTTTGTCCAAAGACTGAAGTCTGTTGTGGATTCCAAAATTGTGTTTCAAGACGAAACTTTATCTACCAAAAGAGCGCAAAAGCTTTCTATTGAAATTGGTAAGAGAAGAATAAAAAGACGCAAAATGGAAGACGCTTATGCCGCGGCAGTTTTGTTGCAAGATTATTTGGATTTACATTAGGAAAATTTTATTGTGCTATACTTTATTTCAATGATTAAAAATGTGATTTATCCGATACAAGCTTGGCTTTTGTCGCAAGGAAGGTGTGTTGGTTGTGGCAAGTTGCTTACAAAAGCAAAAATTAAATCCGGTAAAAGCTCTCAGAAACAGGTTACATGTGATTGTAGAAGAGTTTACATTTTAGATTCAAAATCCCAAAAATATCGCAGAGCTCTACCGGAAGAGGTTTTTTGACTTCATTTTTGTTTGATATGAAAAAAATTTTCCAAATGATTACATTTTCTTTTATGAGTTTGTTTGTGATTTTGTTTGTTGGTTATTTATGGTGGAGTGATGTTTCATCTGCTGTTTCTACGCTTAAGGAGGAGCGGAAATTTTTAATCAAAAAAGGCCAAACTGCTGAGAGTATTGGCCAAGAGTTGTATAAGCAAGGATTTATAAAAAGCCCGCTTGCTTTTAAAATTTATATCCAAGTCAAAGGCTTGTCGGACAAGATTCCATCAGGGGAATATCTAATTTCGCCATCTTATAAACTTTCAGAGGTTGTTACCAAATTGTTAAAAGGTCCTGTGGAGATATGGGTTACTATACCCGAAGGGCTCAGGCTTAAAGAGATAGTAGAGCGTTTAATTGATGCTCTTGAAATTCCCGATGCAAAGGCTTTTGAATTTCGCAGTGAATTTTTTACTTTTGCAGAGGATAAAGAAGGTTATCTATTTCCGGATACTTATCTTTTCCCAAAAGACATACGACCAAAAGAGATTGTTAGTATAATGGAAGCTAATTTTGAAAGAAAAGTTGACCAGCAAATGCGCTTGGACATTGCAAAACAAGGTAAAACTTTACATCAAGTTGTTATTTTAGCATCGATTATTGAAAGAGAAACAAAAACAGAACAAGAAAAACCTATTGTTGCAGGTTTATTATTAGCCAGACTTAGGGAAGGATTTTTCTTGCAAACGGATGCTGTCTTGCAATATGGACTTGCAAACGAAGAATGTCACAAAGTTGAGTATATCTGCACAAATTGGTGGCCAAAGATAACAAGAAGCCACTATACTGATTTAAAAGGTCCTTATAATGTATATAAATATCAAGGTTTGCCACCCACGCCAATTTGTAGTCCGGGATTGTCTTCCATAAAAGCTGTTGTTTATCCAGAAGAAACAGATTATAGGTATTATATACACGACAAAAATGGCAAGATCCATTTTGCCAAAACTCTCAAAGAGCACAATGAAAACGTGGCGCGTTATCTAAAATAAATCAGATATTCAGATATTGACATTTTAATGTGTTAGTTTATAATCCCTTACAGGCGTGTTTTTTGCGCTTGTTTTTTTTGTTGATCAATAAAAATAAGCTTCTTTTTTGATTTGTTTTAAAAATAATAAAATTTGCAATTCAAAGAAGCTTTTTTTATGTCATTTCAAATGAAATAAAAAAACAAATGATCTCTTTGCTTAATAGAATAAATTTTGGAAAAGAAGAAAAGAATCTTCCAGAACTTGATTTGTCGCATATTCAGCGTGAGTCTTGGAAGCAGTTTTTAGAAACAGGAATCTCTAGTGATCTTAGTGAAATTTCCCCGATTGATGATTTTACCGGTAAGAATTGGCAAATAATTTTAGAAAACCCAGTTGTTGGGGAACCTAAATTGACTCCCAAGAAAGCGCAGGAAAAAGGTTTAACTTATTCTGTGCCTCTTCGTGTTTCAGCGTCTTTAGTTAACAAAAGAACGGGTGAGAGAAAAACCCAAGAAGTTTTTTTGGGAGATTTGCCACAAATGACTTCAAGAGGAACATTTATTATAAATGGCATTGAACGTGTTGTCATAAACCAGATTGTTCGCAGCCCCGGAATTTATTTTTCAGGAGAATTAGATGTCGCAAGTGGGAGAGTTCTTTATAAAGCTGAAGTGCGACCTTTGCACGGTTCATGGTTGGAATTTGAGGTAGATAGAAATAATGTTATAGCGGCTAGAATTGATAGAAGAAGAAAAGTTTTGGCTACTGTGCTCTTGCGCGCTATGGGGGTGGAGAACAAAGATGAGATAAAATCTCTTTTTGCCGCTTCAGACAAAAATCCTCAATGTCGTTACATAGATTCAACACTCTCGAGGGATACTACAATTTCTCGAGAAGACGCGCTCCTTGAGATATATAGAAAAATGAGACCGGGCGAACCAGTTATACTTGAAAATGCCGAAGAATTTTTCCATGCCTTATTTCTTGACAGTAAAAGATACAATCTTGGCAGGGTTGGTAGATTTAAAATAAACAAGAGACTGTCTGTTAATTTGCCCAATGAACCAGAAAACTGGGTTTTGAACAAACAAGATGTTGTTGCAACTATCAATTACTTAATTAAGTTGCAAAATGGCGAAGGCAAAGTTGACGATATAGATCACCTTGCCAATCGAAGATTAAAAAGAGTTGGAGAGCTTGTTTCTACTCATGCTTTTAGAATTGGCTTGTTAAGGCTCGAAAGATCAATCAAAGAGAAAATGAGTTTAATATCGCCTGAAGATAAGCCATTGCCTGCCACAGTTATTAACGCTCGCCCCTTAATAGCCGCGTTGAACGAATTTTTTAGATCTAATCAGCTTTCTGTTATTATAGATGACACAAATCCTCTTTCCGAGATTGACAATTTAAGAAGAGTTTCTGTGTTGGGACCTGGAGGAATCAACAGAGACAGGGCATCTTTTGCTATTCGTGATGTAAATGCCTCTCAATATGGAAGAATTGATCCAGTGAGAACCCCGGAAGGACCGAATATTGGGCTAGTTACATATCTGGCGCTTTATGCGCGAGTTAATGAGTATGGATTTATAGAATCTCCATACAAAAAAGTGGAAAAAATACAACAAGGTGATAAGACTCTTGTGCGTATTACCGATGAGATTGTTTACTTGACTGCCGATGACGAGGAAAACATGCACATTACTCATTCGTCTGTAAATGTTGATGAAAGTGGATACATTTTAGATTCTAGAGTTCCAATGCGGTTTCATAATTCCATTTTAGAAGGGCCGGTTGACCTTGTTGATTTGGTGGATATTTCACCAAGACAAGTTGTTGGAGCGTCGTCTTCTTTGATCCCTTTTCTAAGTCATGATGAAGGCAATCGGGCATTGATGGGATCCAATATGCAGTGCCAAGCTGTTCCTTTGATTAATCCGTCTGTGCCTATCGTAGGTACTGGCATGGAAAAGCACATTGCCGATGGAATGAAAAGGCATATCAAAGCACGTCATTCAGGCAAAGTTGTTTATGCTGATGCTAATAAGATAGAAATTTTGTTGAGTGAACCGGTAAGAGATTCAGATTTTGACGAAGATATTGAAGTAACAGACGAAGGCAGGCGTGAAGTTTACCATCTCACTAAATTTAAAAAGACGGCTAACTCCACTTGCTACAATCAAGTTGTAAGAGTTTTGCCTGGGCAAAAAGTTAATGAAGGTGATCTGTTGGCGGATGGGCCGGCGATTGATCATGGAGAGCTGGCTTTAGGTCGAAACCTTATAATTGCTTACACTTCATTTGAGGGATATGGTTTTGAAGATGCTATATTGATTTCTCAAAGACTTGTTACAGAAGATCTTTTGACATCAATTCATATTGAAGAATACGAGGCGGACGTTGTGGATACAAAATTAGGACCCGAAGAACTAACACGAGATATACCCAATGTGCCGGAACAAGAACTTAGAAACTTGGCTTCAGATGGGATAGTTGTTATAGGTACTGAAGTTGGTCCCAATGACATTTTGGTAGGTAAAATTGCCCCCAAGGGAGAAACTGAACTGACTGCTGAAGAAAGATTATTAAGAGCCATTTTTGGAGAAAAAGCGCGTGAAGTTCGCGATACTTCTTTGCGTGTGCCACATGGGGAGCGAGGGATAGTTGTGGATGTTCAAATATTAAGTAGAGATAAAGGCGATGAATTAGGTCCAGGTGTGATAGAAAAAGTGATTGTGCGAGTTGCTCAGATGAGAAAAATTACTGTCGGTGACAAAGTCGCTGGACGACATGGCAATAAGGGTGTTATAGCAAAAATAATGCCAATTGCAGATATGCCTTATCTTGCAGATGGAACTCCTGTGGATATTATTATTTCTCCGCTATCTGTTTTGGCGCGTATGAATTTAGGACAACTTTTGGAAACTCATCTAGGTTGGGCGCTAGAAAAGCAAGGGAAAATTGGCGCGGTGCCTGTTTTTGATAGAGTTGAAAGTTCAGTGATTGCAAACGAACTTAAAACTGCTGGTTTACCTGTTAATGGCAAGATTAGATTGTATGATGGTCGAACAGGCGAGCCTTTAAAAGAAGATACTGTTGTTGGAGTTAACTATATTCTTAAACTCAAGCACATGGTTGAGGACAAGACACATGCAAGAAGCACAGGTCCTTACTCTCTTGTTACTCAACAGCCGCTTGGGGGCAAGGCGCAAATGGGTGGGCAGAGGCTTGGAGAAATGGAGGTCTGGGGACTTGAAGCACACAGAGCGGCTCATATTTTGCAAGAAATGTTGACTATCAAGTCCGATGATGTATCCGGCCGTGCCAGAGCTTTTGAGGCTATTGTAAAAGGGTTAGATATTCCAGAAGCAACTGTCCCTGAAAGCTTTAAAGTTTTAGTTCGTGAACTTAATGCTTTAGGACTTTCAATAGAAGCCAAGGGTGGTACATATTCAGCTGACGAATCTACAGTTCAAAAAGGACAGGAATTTGCCAAAGCAATTGGCGCTGATATTGTAGCTACCGAGGAAGATTTGGCTCGCAATTCCAATATTAGTGTGAAAGATCAAGATGAATTAGAAATTGATAATTACGAAACAAATTAAATATATGGAACCTTTGTCAGGATTAAAAAGTCTTACTGATTTTAAAAGTTTGATTATAAGGCTTGCTTCTCCGCAAGAGATAAAAAAGTGGTCGCGTGGAGAAGTTACAAAGCCTGAAACTATTAACTACAGAACTCTCAAACCGGAAAAAGATGGGCTTTTTGATGAAAGAATTTTTGGACCTACCAAAGATTGGGAATGTTATTGTGGAAAGTATAAAAGAATCAGATACAAAGGCGTTATTTGTGATAAATGTGGAGTTGAAGTTACTCTCTCTAAAGTTAGACGTGAAAGAATGGGACATATCGAACTTGCTTCGCCTGTGGCACATGTTTGGTTTTTCAAAGGAGCTCCAAGTAAGATATCTTTGCTTTTAGATGCCGCGCCACGTGCTGTTGAACAAGTGATCTATTTCGCTCGTTATTTGGTTTTGGATGTTGCAGAAGAGAAAAGAAAGGAAGCTGTCAGAAAGTTGGAAAAAGCTCGAGAAGAACGTGAAGGTGAAATTTCTAACATGTTTTCTGAAAGAAGATCTTTGTTGCAGACAAAAGCTTTAGAAGATAAAGAGAAAATAAGCAAGAAGATAAAAAATGCCGAACAGTTAGCTCTTGCCCAGAATGAAATTGAGCTCGAATTAAGAAAGAAAGAAACTATTTTGGTAGAGGAAGAAAAACAAGCAAAGGATAGAAGCAATGAAATTTTTAACAATCTGACAATGCTTGTTAAGTCGTTAAAAACTTTCTCGATTCTTTCTGAGGAAGAGTACGATGAACTAACGAATTATCAAGCCGCAGATTTTTTCACTGCAAAAATGGGAGCAGAAGCGGTTTTGGAGGCTTTGAGCAAATTGAACTTAGAGAAACTTACTTCGGAACTTAGGGAAGAGTTAAATACCATTAAGGGTGAGGGTGCAAGATATGTAAAAGTTGCCAAAAGATTAAAGTTGGTAGACACTATGCGTCGGGCTAAAGTCAATCCAACTTGGATGATCTTTAAAGTTTTACCTGTTTTGCCGCCAGAACTTCGGCCAATGGTTCAGCTTTCAGGAGGCAGGTTTGCTACCAGTGATTTGAATGATTTATATAGAAGGATTATCAACAGAAACAACCGCTTAAAACACCTTATTGAACTTGGCGCCCCAGAGATTATTTTGCGAAACGAAAAAAGAATGTTGCAAGAAGCGGTAGATTCTTTAATAGATTCTTCACAAAGAAAAGCGATACGTCGTGGCAGGAACAAACAACCATTAAGATCATTGTCCGATCTTTTGAAAGGCAAGCAAGGAAGGTTTAGGCAAAATCTTCTTGGCAAAAGAGTAGATTATTCAGGAAGATCGGTAATTATTGTTGGACCTGAATTAAGGCTTGATCAATGTGGAATACCAAAAGACATGGCTCTTGAGATGTTTAAGCCATTTGTGCTTCGTGAGATGATGGCTCGTAACATTGCCCCAAATGTGAAATCGGCCAAAAATATGCTTGAAAGAAGACCTCCTGAAGTTTTTGACATTCTAGAAGAAATTACCAAAAATCACCCGGTGCTTTTAAATCGTGCTCCGACATTGCACAAGCTTTCTATTCAGGCTTTTTATCCAGTTTTGATTGAAGGGTCTGCTATTAGAATTCACCCTGCGGTTTGCGGTGGTTTTAATGCTGATTTTGATGGAGATCAGATGGCTGTACATATTCCGCTTTCGCAGAAAGCGATACAAGAAGCTAAAGAATTAATGATGCCCCAGAATAATTTGCTTAGTCCCGCAAACGGAAACCCTGTTACCCATCCTGCGAGCAAGGAAATGGCGCTTGGGATTTATTATCTGACAAGCATTGATCCTAAAATTGCTCCTTATAATGGATTGTTTGCAGATGAACAAGAAGTAGTGCAAGCTTATCAAAATAATAAGATTGAACTTAGACAAGTTGTTTCTGTAAGAATTAACGGAAGTATTGTGGAAACAACAGCTGGGCGTGTGATATTTAATGAAGTATTGCCAGATTCTCTCAGATACATAAACGAGTCTATTACTTCTTCCCATATAAAAAGTTTGTTCACAACAGCGTTTTCAGTTCTTCCAAGAGAGGAAGTTGTAAAAATGATAGACAATATTAAAGACCTTGGTTTTATGGGAGGTACTTTATCAGGACTATCTGTAGGCATTTTTGACGCAAAGATATTGCCTAATAAACAAGAGCTTTTGAAAGTTGCTGATGAGCGTGTTTCTGAAATAGAGACGGCTTTTGAAGAAGGTTTAATAACTCTTGAAGAAAAACGCAGGAAAATCAAAGAGATCTGGATTGAGGTAGCCGAGGATCTTGCAGAAAAAACTTGGGAGTTAATTGAGGAAGGAAGTCCTATAAAAACACTTATTGATGCAAAAGTCGGACGCTTATCTAAAGAGCAGATAAAACAGTTAGCCGCGATTCGCGGTTTGGTTGTCGATCCTTTGGGCAAGATAGTTGAGCTTCCCATTAGATCAAACTTTCACGAAGGCTTGTCGGTATTTGAATATGTAACTTCAGCGCGAGGCTCAAGAAAAGGCTTGACTGACACGGCATTAAAAACAGCGGATGCAGGATATTTGACGAGAAGATTAGTAGATGTTTCGCATGATGTTATTATCAAGGCATTTGATTGTGGAACAAAAGAAGGGATAATTATTAGAAAAGATCACAGGCCATCATCTTACTTTATGCGAATTTTTGGCAGATTTGCCGCGAAAGACATCGTTTTGCCTAATGGGCAAGTAATTGTCAAAGAGAATGATTTGATAGATGAGAAATCTGCCAAGGAAATTGACGCGAATGGAATTTCCGAGGTGGTTGTTAGGTCGCCTTTGAGCTGTGGTTTAAGGTACGGTCTTTGTCAAAAGTGTTATGGTCTTGACATATCAAGTAGAGAGATTGTTGATATTGGTACTCCTGTGGGAGTTTTGGCCGCCCAGTCAATTGGCGAGCCAGGCACCCAACTTACTCTTCGCACAAAACATGCGGCAGGTGTTGTGGGTGTTGACGTCACTCAAGGACTACCTCGTGTTGAAGAACTTATTGAAGTAAGAACACCAAAAGTTATGGCACCACTAGCTGAAATATCTGGCATTGCTAGGGTGGGTGAAACTGAGGATGGTTGGAAAGTTGTTATTACATCTT
>JANWVB010000032.1 GCA_025057695.1 Patescibacteria group bacterium | reverse complement strand
TAAATACAGGCTATCCAAAGAGTTAAACCCTGTTAATGTACATAGAAAATAGGTTTGTAATGTTGCATTTAAGTCGCTATTTATGTAATTTTTAAGTTTGCTCTAAAGTCTAGAATGTAAGTTTTCTGATAGAACTTTTAGCAGTCAAAAAATAAATTAAGCTTTAAAAAATGTCTAGCAATAAAAATATGAAAAAAATTATTTTGGATGTAGGTTCCTCGACTATTAAAGTTTATAAATATTCAGGGAAGAAATTAAATCTATTGTTGCAACGTTCTATCTTTTTCAAAGAAAATTTTGATCCCGAAGGAGGGATTTCGCCAGAATCTAAAAAAGAACTTTTTGAGCTTTTAGATTCGATCAAGGATCAAAACAAAAACGCTTTGATAAAAATTTATGCCACCGGAATTTTTAGAAAATTGGCGCCCTCAACCAAAATTGCCTTTGTGGACGAAGTCTTTTTAAGAACAGGTTTGTATTTCAACATTATCAGCCAAGATTTAGAAAACTTTTATTTGGAAAAAGCCTTAATAGGAAGGTGTAACTTAAAAGAACCAGTTTTACTTATTAACATCGGCGGAGCATCTACTGAGCTTGTTGTAATGTATGGCAATGAAGCAGTTGAAAGAAAAAATTTAGATGTAGGAGTTGCTAATGTTTTAACCGATTTTCCTCAAATTAATGATAAGGTATCTAAAGTGAGCATAGATGAAATCTTAAAATTTATTAATGCCAAAATACCACATTTAGATAATAAACCTAAAATTGCTTTTTTGACCGGTGGGGAATTAACCTATATGAAATTAGCTAAATATCCGCTCAAAAATAATGTTTTGTTCAAAGACGATGATCATCCCTTTTTGATTGAGGCAAAAGACTATAAAACCAAAAACAAAGAAATTTATGAAAAAATAACGATTGAGGAGCTTGAGAGTTTAATGCCTGATAATCCAAAATGGATGCACGGGGCAAGAGCATTTTCTGGTGTCGCTCAGGCAATATGCGAGAAATACAATATTGAAGAAATTATTCCATCGGATTCTAATTTAATAAATGGCGTTGTAAGACAAGAGTTTAGATATGTGACCTTAAGTGGCAGTTTTAGGAAACATCTAAGTTATATTTTGGAAATAAAGAAAAAGCTCGAGAAGATGAGCGTCAAGGTGCTTAGTCTAAGGTTTGTTGAACCTAAAAATCCTAATGAAGAATTTATTGTTTTCAGCGGCGAAGAAAATTTATCTCCCCTGGAATTAGAGCGTTATCATTTAAATTCTATTATTAATTCTGATGCTTTAATAGTTTGCGATCCAGAGGGATATGTTGGTGCTTCAGCGCTTTTAGAGATTAGCTTTGCCCAAGCCCTAGGGAAAAGAATTATTTTTGTTGAAAAACCTCAAGAGTTTATCCTGAATAATCTGCCAGCTGAATTTGGCTTGTAAAGTTTTTAGCAAATTGCAAGTTGAAATTTTTAGAAGGCGGAAACTGTATATGGATTTTTGCTAAAGTCAGTTTAATTTATATTCTAAAGTTTTTATTAAAGTTTAAAAAAATCAAATGAAATGTTTCCAAATTGTCTCGTTCTCAAAAGAAAAATGTTTGATTTGATGAAAAAAAGCAAATTTTTGAGAGTTTTTTAAATCTTGATCATATATCAAACTTTGCCTGTTATTTTTTATTCTATTTGTCCTAATGCCTCTAACCTGACTTATCCTAAAATTTGTCTTTTGGTACTTGTAGTAATTGGTGGTTTGTTTTTGATTCCTTCTATTTGTTTTTGCTTTCATAATACTACTCCAATTCCCTGGCATGCATCCATTTTGGCTTCTTACCTTGAAATAGTAAGTGGTATTTGGTTTAAGGAAATAAACTTCATAGGATTGAACACCTTGCCTAGACAGCTTTACTAAAGCTCCATGTTCTTCGGCACTTTCTTTTTCTGAGAAGCTTATGTAGTAGTAATCTGAATCAGTTACGGGAGTGAAGTGAAGTTTGGCTGTTGTGTCCTTGGTGTTTATTTGAAAAAGATCGGGAACTTGAGATGGTTTGGTATCTTTGCATATGATTGGTCCTGGTTTGTTTTCCGAAATGGTTGGTAGGGGGACATTGGTGGAGCTGGAAGTTGGTGGAGTATAAGTTATTTTGCTGAGGTGGTATATGTAATTATTTGTTCCGATAGCGGTAAAACTTCCTCCTATGTAAATTTTGTTAGCGTTGTTTGTGTCAATGAGTATTGCTCGAACATTGTTGTTGGGGTTTATGGCGAAGCTATCGTCTATGCTGGCGTTATCTTTGGTCGCTTTTGCGATATATGGGATGTTGTTCCCGTTAACAGTGGTGAAATTGCCGCCAAAGTATATATAATTTTCATCCGCATCAATTGCAAGAACATCGTCGTCGAGGTTTATGTTCCATGCGGGATCAGCGTTTCCGTTGGTGTCATTTAATTTAGCAATGCGATTTCGGGATTGTCCACCTATGTTTGTAAAACTTCCGCCAACAAAAACTCCATCGTTAGTTGGATAAATAGCGCGAACAGAATTGTTTGCAGATGGATTCCATGCTAAAGCGTTGCCATTATTATCATTTAATTTGGCAATGCGATTTCTGGATTGACTACCTATGGTTGTAAAATTCCCACCTGTGTAAATGTTGCCATTTTTGTAGAATACTGAGTAGACTCCAGCGTCTGGAGATGGATACCAGGAGGCCAAAGCACCATTTGTTTTTTGCAACTTGGCTAAATTGAAAGGCACATCTAATTCTCCGCCTACGTAGATGTGGTTATCTGAAAGGGAAATAGAATAAATGTTGTTTACTTCTAACAAGCCGCTTACCCAAGCACTGTCCGCGTTGCCGTTGGTTTTGTTGATTTTCGCCAAACGATCTCTAGATAAGCCTCCAATGGAACTAAATGCTCCGCCAACGTAAACAGCGTTGTTATCGACGGCTATGGTGGTTACATAGTTATTAGGATTGGGGTTCCAATTATTGTCGATCTGACTAGTGCTTTTGGAGAATCTTGCGAGGTAATTCCTTCTTATCCCGTCGGCGATGCTAAATTGTCCACCTATGAATATTTCTTGTCCTTGCTCGGCGAGCGTGTTTACGCGGTCCGAGAAATTAAAATTCCAGCTAGCCAATTTTGTCGCATCGCTTTTGCTTAGCGCTGTGATGTATGAACTGCCGTCGGCGGGGGAGTTAAAATCTCCTCCAACATAAATGGTGTTTCCTGATACATGGATTGTTCTTACTAAATCATTTATTAAGGTGGATGTCCAAGAGGGATTGGATTGACCATTGGTGTCGTTGAGTTTTGCTAAATAACTGATGTTGTTGCCGCCAATGTCGGTAAAATATCCTCCAACATATATTTCGCCTTCTGATAAATTTAGGGCTATAGTGTTCACAGCCGCATCTGCGTTTGGGTGCCAGGTGGGATCTGCGCCACCGTTTGTTTTATTAAGCTTTGCGGCATAGTAACGGGTGGTAGCTCCGATAGTAGAAAAGTTGCCGACTGCATATACATGCGAATTCGAGACGGCTATATCGTATACGACTGAATTTGGATTGGGGTTCCAAGATGTGTTTACATTTCCGTTTGTGTCGTTAAGTTTGACAAGGGAAAGCCTGTTTAAGCCTCCAATGTTGGCAAATGTGCCACAGACATAGATGTCGGATCCGTCTTTTATGATTTTGTTGACCGAATTGTCTGGGTTGGGATTCCACGAGGCATTTGGGATACCTGTAGTTGCATTTAATTTTGCCAGTCGAGCTATGTTTTGACCGCCAATTTGGGTGAAATCTCCACCAACATACAAATTTGTGCCATCAAAGTAAAGAGCCCGAACTGCGCCATTTGGGTTTGGGGTCCAGTTTAGGTTAATTGTTTTGTCTGGCTTAATATGAACTAAGTTGCTGATGTTGTGTGTTCCTAATTGGTCGAATTGTCCCCCAACATACCAGCCTCCATTGCCATCTGGCGCCACAGCGAACACCTTGCCGTTTGGGTGATCGCTAAAATTTTCGATTGTGTTTGTAGTTTTATTGTAGATTACATTATTATTGTGTTTTTGTTTTCCAATGAGTCTAAACTCTCCTCCGACATAAATGTAATTTTCATCTTGAGCTATTGAAAGAACAGAATTATCAGTAATTAAAAAACTTGTATCAATCTGATAATTTGCAAGTATTGCGGTGGGAGTTATCAATAAGCAAGAGCCACAGATAGCCAAAAATGAAAAAAAAGCAATTCTTGAACTTAATTTCATATTCAAATCACTAGCTTTTGCCTCAATGAGGGTTTAGCTTTTTTGAAAACTGGATTAATTTAAGGATTATACAATTTTCTAAAACAGTCAATATAGTTTTGACACCAAAAGCTTTTGTTGTTAGCACTTGATTTTGGCGTAATTTCGAAGCCCCTATCTTTTGGTATAACTCGCATCATATATGAGTTAAAGGAAAAATTGAGCTTGTAAGATAAGGAATGATTAAAGCGATATACACCCTGTACTTAGGAATAAGCAGAAAGAATGTCTACAAAGCGAAGACCAAACAACTGTAAAAGATACAACAGCTTTTTAGGCTTAGATAAACAAGATGCGACAATCACTGAAAGGTGGCACACACTCGCAAGTTTGAGCCTTGGTCTGATTTAACTTATACTATGTGGAAGCGTTTGACACGATAAAATATGCAAGACTACATCATTTTTTTAAATAACAATTACAAAATTCAAGCTCGTGAATGCATTTTATTAAGGGAAAGTTCGGATAACTGTGTCTATAAAGTTATCGGTACGGATAATAACAAGTATGTTCTTAGAGAAAGTAAACGCGATTTAGGAAGCGATGTTATTTTTGAATTATCCTGGCTTGATAAATTAAATCAATTAAATCTTCCAGTTGCGCGAGTTTTGCGTACTAACAATGGCAAGATGTACACAACTAAAAACGGCAAGGTAGTTGTGTTGTTCTCTTACATAGAAGGTCAGCATATTAAAATTCAAAAGGACACCAAACCCTCTATGCAACATACCAAGAATGCGGCTAAAGCCTTGGCGTTGATACACAACGTCTCATCTAAAATTAACCTTGATATTCAGCGGGATAGAACTGTAACTACAGAATTAAGTAGGGTTTTATTAAGTAGCGATGAATTTGCGAAGTATTACGATGACGGAAAAATGTTTGTAGATTTAGCAGAAAAGTATTACAAGTTTGCGCATAACAGCAAACAAGCACAATCACTTATTTTAAATGACTACAGACCCGGAAATGTATTGTTTTTGAAAGATAAAGTGGCAGGCGTATTAGATTTTGACTGGTCTTGCATGGGGCCAAGAATTAAAGATGTAGCGCATAGCTTGATGGAATGGTCTTTTCCAGATGGAGCGGGAAAGCCTTGGTTTGATGTTGTTGAAGCATTTTTACAGGCATACAACAGTTCATCAGATATAAAGTTTGAATTAGATTCAGAGTTATTCGAATGGATTAAATTTAGCGCATTGTCAGATACCGCCACATATTTATGCGATCTAATGCAAACAGGGGAGAAACGCACGATCAAAGGATCGTACATGTATCAAAAATTTTTATATTTTAGTCAGGACTAAATTTCATAATATAAAACCGCAACTTTTTAGCAACTTCAGGCATGCGTAAGGTATAGATTTCTCGGAAAAGATTTTGAGATCCACCAAAGAGATCGCTTATTTTAGTAGCATTTTTCTGATTTGTTTAGGAATTTTATCGTCAACTAATTTCATAGTTGTTTTGCCGGTACTTGATTTTTTGCATAACTAAAAAAAGTTCGGGATGCTGAACAAGTATTTAAGTTATAAATATGGCACTCGGTAACTTCTTAGGCTATAATTTGGGATAAATTTTGAAATTATGTCAGATAGCAAAAGTAAAAACTTTGCCAATCTTGGCTTTGAAGAAAAACTCTGGGCCGCGGCGGATAAATTGCGCAACAATATGGACGCATCAGAGTATAAACATATTGTTTTGGGACTTGTTTTTCTTAAGTATATTTCCGATTCTTTCGAAGAACTGCATGAGAAGTTAAAGTCGGATCCTCTTTCTGATCCTGAAGATAAAGACGAATATTTGGCTGAAAATGTCTTTTGGGTGCCTGAGCAGGCAAGGTGGAGCTTTCTGTCCCAAAATGCCAAAAGCCCGGAAATTGGTAAGCTTGTGGATGAGGCAATGGTGGCAATAGAGAAAGATAACCCTTCGCTTAAGGGGGTTTTACCTAAAGAATACGCCAGACAAACACTAGACAAACAAAGACTTGGAGAACTTATTGACCTTATTGGCACGATAGGACTGGGAGACAGAGAAAGTAAATCTAAAGATGTGTTGGGCAGAGTGTATGAGTATTTCATCGGCAGGTTTGCAAGCGCGGAGGGTAAAGGCGGAGGAGAGTTTTTTACTCCTGCTTCGGTTGTCAGGTTGTTAGTTCAAATGATTGAACCATTCAAAGGTAGGGTTTATGACCCTTGCTGTGGCAGTGGGGGCATGTTTGTTCAAAGTGAGTCGTTTATTGAAACGCATGGCGGCAGAATTGATGACATATCGATTTATGGGCAGGAATCAAACCCCACCACATAGAGGCTTTGTAAGATGAATTTGGCAATTCGCGGGATTGAAAGCAGCCAGATTGCGCTAGGCGATAGTTTCCAGAATGATCAGCACAAGGATTTGAAAGCAGATTTTATTTTAGCCAATCCTCCGTTTAATGTTAGCGACTGGGGAGGTGAGAGATTGCGTGAGGATATCCGTTGGCAATACGGCGTGCCGCCAAAGGGAAATGCCAACTATGCATGGATTCAGCATTTTATCCATCACCTTGCACCTGCCGGCATTGCCGGATTTGTGATGGCTAATGGTTCGCTTTCTGCCAACACGGCCGGTGAAGGAGAAATCAGAAAGAACTTAATCTTGGCAGGGCTTATTGATTGTATTGTGGCTCTGCCAGACAAACTGTTTTACACAACGCAAATACCAGCGTGTTTGTGGTTTGTTTCTCGCGACCGATACAATCACAAATTCCGAGATCGACACAATGAAATTTTATTTATCGACGCAAGAAAAATGGGCAGGATGATTGACTGTCGCCACAGGTAGCTGACCGATGAAGAGATAGAAAAAATTGCCCAAACCTACCACAATTGGCGCAACAAAGACGGTAAATATGAAGATGTAAAAGGCTTTTGCAAAGCGGCTTCGTTGCAAGAGGTTGAAAAAACGGTTTTGTCCTAACACCAGGCAGATATGTAGGGACGGATATTGAAATAGAAGATGATGAAGTTTTTGAAGAAAAAATGGCAAGATTAACCAAAGAACTATCAGAGCAGTTTAAACAATCAAAGGAGCTGGAGGAGAAGATACGGGAGAATTTAAAGAAAGTGGGGTTTGAGGTATGAGTGAAAAATCAAAACAATTGGTTTTTATAGATGATTCTGGCGATCCGGGATTTAAGCTGAATAAGGGATCATCTAAATTTTTTGTTGTTGCTTTTGTTGTATTCGACGATTACCTAGAAGCAGAAAAAACTTCAGTAGCGATTAAGGAATTGCGCCGCAAGCTACAAGTTTCAGATTTTTATGAATTTAAATTTAACAAAACTAACCGTAAATTCAGAAATGAATTTTTTGCCGCTGTTAAAAATTTCAAGTTTCGAATACGAGCGATAGTAAGCGACAAAAAAATTATCTACAGCCCAAGTCTCCGCTCGGAAAAAGAAAATTTTTATAACTATATGATTATGCAAGTGCTGAAAAACAGCCGTGGAAATATCCGTAATGCTAAACTGCGCTTTGACAAACATGGGGAGAAAGCTATCCGCCACCAGTTGCGGGTTTATTTAAGCGGCGGGCTGGATAATAAAAATTCAAGAGTCTTTCATGATTTGAAATTTGTCGATTCCAAACAGAACACGTTGATTCAGTTAGCAGATATGACAGCAGGCTCTATTTTTTCAAGTTATACAGGAAAAGATAAAAGTTATTTGAGGATTTTGCAGGATGCAGGGCGGGTGGAGGATATATGGGAATTTAAATAAAACGACCCCGTTCCCTATCCAAGCGTCAGCTTGGAACGCACACCCTACGGTGACAATTCGGAAAACGGGGTCTGTGTAAATCAATTCTACTTAATTCTATAAAAAAGTCAATGTTTATGAGAAAATGAAATTACAAAGTTCAAATACACCATCTGGTTAGATACTTATAGTCAGGAAGGATTAGGTGTCTAAAAGCTGGTTTCAATGATATAAATTGTTAATTTTGTTCATTACAGGATTTTATGAACAGACAGGAAGAAATGAAGACAAGTCAACAGATTGAATTAAAGGATTACCTTAAAAGGTTACAAAAGAGGTTCCATTTAGTTCTTGTTGTCTTTTATGCTTATAAGAATTTGAGTTCGCGAGAATGTTGCGAGAAAGAGAGATATAAAAGTTTCTTTTGAATTGCAGAGAGAGCTTTAGGTTCTTACCTTTTTATCGAGTTGGCTAAGTTTTTTGACAAGGGTCATAAGTCGTTGAGTATTTACAAGGTTGGTAGTATTTGTGAGAAGATAAAGTCTAGTAATGTCTTAGAAGTGCTAACTGATGAGCAAGGAGGTATTGTCGAGAGAATAAGAAATTTTCGTAATAAATGGTTGGCACATGAGGATATAGTTCAGCCTAGATTGCCTCGTATTGCTCACAGAGATGTGGAAGAGCTACTAAATCAAATCTCGAAAATATTAAACAAGATATCTAGGGAAATAAGTGAAGGTGTTTGGTTACACGATTATCAGGAAGGTGTTGTGCAAGGAGACATAGATAGGTTGTTTGAAGATCTGGGTAGTATTGTGTTGAAGAAAAAGCTTGCAGTATAAATCTCCGATGAGTTTTGATTGCGGGGTTTGTTTTTAGATAAGAGACTTGATCAATGAGCTGAAAATTTTTTGGTTTGTGTCAACTATTTTGTGAAATAATTAACTTATTGGTGACTTTTTGTTTATAAATTGACATAAATGTGGTGAATTGCAGTTTGCAGATATCGAAAGTGGTTGCAGAATTGGTAGAACTGGCTAGAAAGATAAAAGAAGAGGGAGAAAGAGGCAAAGAAACCGGCCTTACTCAAGAGGAAATTGCTTTTTATGATGCTTTGTGCGCAAACGAAAGCGCAATCAGGGAACTTGGAGATGAGACGCTTAAGCAAATAGCCAGGGAGCTAGTGGTTTTGTTGCGCCAAAACACAACAGTTGATTGGACAATCAAAGAAAGCGTGCAGGCTAAGTTGAGAATTTATGTTAAAAAGCTGCTTCGTAAGTATAATTACCCGCCTGACAAGCAAGAGAGTGCAACCCAAACAGTTTTGGAGCAGGCAAAGTTACTTTGTGAGGGTTAGAATCTGGGGGAAGTTTTATATTGGGATAAGTTGCTATACTCTAAGTTGGCTTGAAGTCTACTGTTGATTGCCAACTATGATTAAAACATCTGCTTGTGGTTCTTTTTCTCCGGTTGGAATTTTTTCGATAACCTCTCCGTTCACTAAATTGCTTATTTGATTTAGTATCTCTTTGTTCTTACCGCTTATGTCAACTACCAATGTTTTTGTATAGTTGTCATTTGATGCATTGGATTTATTTGTTACTAAGATGTTTTTAATTCCAGTCAACTTTTTTTCATAATCCGCTGTCACGCCAGGTGTTTTGGTGCCGTTATAAATAGCTACAGAGATCACATTTGGTTGTTTGTTGTTTGATTGGTTTTCGTCAGACGCATGTAAAAAAAGAGGAGCAAATTCTATTACCCTTTTTGTTGATGGTCTGTATAGAATTGCTTTTTGAGCTTTGACATAAATTAGCACTTTGTCTCCATTTTGGGCATTTTTGAAAAAATCCTGATCAGAAAGTTTGTCTTTGTCTGTGACTGTGGCAAGAGTTGGCTCTTCATCTGTTGGTAGATCCATAAACCGCCGAATATCGTTTGTAACCGATTCAATCTCAGCTTTGACAATAAGTTCCGGATTTCTTTTGACCTTTTGGTATTCTTGGTAGAAATATACAGTCGACACAGAAAGCCCTGCAAGGACAAACAAAATGACAAGTATAATGATTACTTTCGGTCGTATTAAAAAATTTATTATCCCCATATATTGTTCTTGATTTTTTATCGTAGCATTTTTGCTATTGATTAGGAACTTGGTTTTCTAATGTTTGAGAATAAACGCCAGAATTGTTTTCATTTGTGTTATTTTCATTTATTCCTAAATTGCTTGCTGAATTATCAATTCGGTTATTGTCAATAGTTTTTGTTTGGAATGTTTCTTGTAGGATAGGTGAAGGTGTTATAGATGGTGTTGGCGATTGAGGCGCTGGTGTTAGTTGGACAGGAGTGTCTCCTTGTTGTTTTATGTCTTTTTGGGATGACTGAAAGTTTTTTGCCCCTTTGGCTGTTATAGCTATCCAGTTGAACGATACATCATTAGATTGTGGATTGGCAATTTTGATTGTGAAACCTCTTGTTGTAGTTTCTGTTACTGCGTATTTTGTGTCAGAAATATTCGTTGGTGTCACATTTACAATCGGAGCAATTGGGAATTCTTTATCAAAAATAATTGTTACTTCGGTTTGTCCAGCAAGAATTGTCGCAGTACCGGCTGTATCTTGGTCAAACAATACTTTGCTCCGAAATTCAATGTTGCCATAGACTATGATGGTGTCAATAAATTCAACAAAAGCTTTAAACACAGCAGGCGCCTTAAACTCAACTTTTTTATGAAAAATATCTAACCCATCAGCAGGTCGGAATAGAGTGTCATTGTTTTGAGGAAGAGAGCTGGCCGAAGAGGTGTTAGGAGTAATGGCGCTAGAAGGAGCGTGTGTTTGGACGGAAGGTGTATGAGTTTGAGCCTTTAATTCTAATGCCGTTATTTTACTTTTATTTTCTTCAATAATTTTATATTGGTCTTGAATGGCTTTTGTCAATAAAACAGCGATTTTAT
Source organism: Patescibacteria group bacterium (assembly GCA_025057695.1). Classification (GTDB taxonomy): domain Bacteria; phylum Patescibacteriota; class Microgenomatia; order UBA8517; family UBA8517; genus JANWVB01. Next base: position 2,050 of record JANWVB010000032.1, on the reverse strand, counting down.
CGTACTTAATGCCTTTTTTGCCTTCTTCTCCAGCGACGAATTCAGGTATTATCTGTTCTACTTCTTGGGCAATAAAACCAATGTCAAGTCCGCTTGTGCTTCCTCCATTTTGTTGTTTCCAATAAAATGTTACTGGCCGAAGTCTTAAAACTTCATCAAGGCCATAATTTAAATCATTAATGTCTTTTTTCAGATTTCTGTCTGATCTGGCTGTAAGAACGGAGTAATAAATTCCTGCTGCAGTGATATCGTATGTTGCAAGTCCCCCTGTCCAACCGCCGGGCCAATCAGATTGCCAATTACCTGGTGGAGCTGCAATAATCGTTGATGTTCTACCACTACCACCATTACCAGACATATAAATGGCGTCTGATGTGTTATTAATAGTGAGATATCCAGTACCAGTTTTTCTAAGAGCGCTAGCATAAATATCTGCGCTTACTGTCATATTATTTGAAAATGTCTTTGCCCCCGCAAATGTCTGAGCCCCTGTTGTTACAAGCCCTCTCGCTGTTCCTGAAGCATCGGGAATATTAAAGGTGTGTGTTGAACCTGAAGAGGAAATGGTAAAATTAGTACCTGATGTTCCAACAGCAAACGTTTGAGAAGTTCCCGTTAAACCATTTAACGTTGCTAATCTTCCAACCAAACTACCGTTCCAGTATAAATCGCCACCTGTATTATATAATCTGTTTGTTGTTGTTCCTGGTGTGTGACTGGCTATCTCTATTCCTTCAGTTGTAACAGAAATACCAGATGATGCAGTAAGAAGTCCCGCTAAATTCAGTCCTCCTCCTGAGGTAAAGTCTGTATTAGCATTGCCAATGTTTTCTATTAAACCATTTGCCATATTAAGATTTCCTGATGTAAACGTTATCCCTGTTACCCCAGATAACGCTCCTGCATTAATGATCAAACCATTGATGGTATTCGTTGCTGTTGGAGCTGTGATGGCGCTTGAAAATGTCTTTGCCCCTGCAAATGTCTGATCTCCTGTTGTGACTAATCCTCTTGCTGTTCCCGATGCATCTGGAATATTAAAGGCATGAGTTGAGCCAGAGGAGGAGATGGTAAAGTCTGTACCGCTTGTTCCAGTGGTAAATGTTTGAGTGGTGGCATTTAAACCATTCAGTGTATAGAGACCTCCACTCAAAATGTTTCCGTTCCAATAAAGGATTCCACTCACATTATAAAGCCTGTTTGTTGTTGTTCCCGGTGTGTGACTTGCAAGTTCAAGTCCCCCTGCGTCAATTACTATTTTATCTGTTGTTCTTAAATCACCAGAAACATCTACTGTGTATGTTGGATTGTTGTTTAAGACGCCAATTTTTCCATTTGATACTGGAGTGGAGCTTATGGTTGGACCGTTATATAAGTTAAGGCCATATAAAACATTTCCTATGTTGAGCATTCTATTTGTGCTTGCAGATGGCACATCAACAAGTGATCCTATCAATATATTGTGAGAACCTGAAACTATTGTATGTCCCGCCGAATATCCCACAACAACATTTCTCGTCGAATCGACAGCGTTTCGTAAAGCTCCTCCGCCAACAACGGTATTTAATGATCCTATTGTTCCGGCGATAAATGCCTCATCGCCAACGACAGTATTTGAAGAACCATTTGTTGCGCCATTTCCAGCATCAAGTCCAACGTAAACAGAGTTAATAGCTGGATGTACTTTTATAAATGGAGTTTCATGAAATGATATTCCTGCTTCTGATATGCTTGGCGCAATATTGATATAGGAGCTTGAAAATGTCTTTGCCCCGGCAAATGTTTGAGCTCCTGTGGATACAAGTCCTCTTGCGGTTGCTGACGCATTAGGAATGTTAAATGTATGAGTTGAGCCAGAGGAGGAGATGGTAAAGTCTGTGCCGCTTGTTCCAGTGGCAAAAGTCTGAGTGGTTCCTGTTAAGCCATTTAAGGTTGCTATTCTTCCAACTAAATTGCCGTTCCAGTATAAAGCACCACCTGAGTTATAAAGCTTATTTGTCGGTGTTGTCGGTGTATGATTTGCTATTTCTATTCCATTGGTTGTTACAGA
>JANWVB010000031.1 GCA_025057695.1 Patescibacteria group bacterium | reverse complement strand
ATAATAGTGAACTTTAACACCAGCAAACTCACTTGTGAGTGTATAGATTCGATTATCAAACACACAGAAGGTATTAATTATGAAATTATAGTAGTGGATAACAATTCTCACGATGATTCTTTGAAAAGGTTTAAGCGGTATAAAAAGAAAAAAGAAATTAATTTTAAATTGATAGCAAATTCTAAAAATTACGGTTTTGGCTATGCCAACAATCAGGGCATAGAAGCTTGCGATCCTAGTTCAGGATATGTGCTTTTTTTAAATTCTGACACAAAACTTTTTTCTAATGTGGTCAAAAAAATGTTTGTTATTTTGGAAAAGCGCAAAGATATAGGTGTGATTAGTTGTCAATTATTAAACAAAGATGGATCTATCCAGCAAAATGGGGGCTATTTCCCTACTCTAATTAGGGTCTTTTCTTGGATGATTATTCAAGATCTGCCTTATGTGGATAAAATAATCAAACCTTTTCATCCAAAAACTAATAATTTTTATAATGTTGAAAGAGATTTGGATTGGGTTACAGGAGCGTTTTTTATGGTTAGGAAAAGTGTTATTGATCAGTGTGGCATGTTTGATACTGATTATTTCATGTATGCTGAAGACACTGACTATTGCTATAGGATAAGAAAGGCGGGGTGGAGAATTTTGTATACTCCTTCTGCCGCCATTATTCATTATGGCGGCGCAAGTGGAGAGAACTGGTCTTTTGTTTGTCGCGAGTTTGAGGGAATAAAAACTTTTTATAAAAAACACTATCCTAAATGGCAACTGCCTATTCTCAAATTATTGCTTAAAATAGGTTCCTTGTTAAGATTTATATTTTACACAGTGAAGATTAATCCACTTGCGGCACAATCTTATGTTAAAGCTTTTTCTCAAGCTTGATAGTTTAATTTGGTTTTTGGCAATTGTGATCTTAATTGCCATACCACTGATGCAAAAATTTCCTTTCTTGGAGGTCCCTGGAACTTTTGTTTCAATTAGAGTTGAAGATTTGTTGCTTTTTTTGACTTTTGTAATTGTCGTTTTCCGAGTTTCGCAAAAATTTTTTGAATATATAGATAATCGGATAATCAAGTTTTTTGTCGTTTTTTCAGGTATTGGTTTAGTATCGTATTTGTGCGCTTTAATGATTACTCAAACTATTATTCCTCATATTGGTTTTTTACATTGGGCGCGTAGAATTGAATACTTTGTTCCATTCATTTTGGGTTATGAATTTTTTCGCACAAAGGATATTCAGAGTAGATTGAATGTTGTTATAAATTGTATTCTGGTGGTAATTGTTTTTGCTTTTGTATATGGTTTTGGGCAACGTTATTTTTCTTTGCCGATAATAATTACCCAGAATGAAGAATACTCCAAAGGCATTGCATTGAAATGGGTGGAAGGAAGCCATATAAATTCAACTTTTGCTGGGCACTATGATCTTAGCACATATCTTGTTTTAATACTTTCAATTATTATCGCTTTGTTTTTTCTTTTTCAAAAAAGTTATTCTAAAGCAATTTTGGGTGTTGCATGGATTTTGGGTATGTGGCTTTTGGTAAATGCCGCATCTAGGATATCTTTTCTTTCTTACCTAGTTTCTTCGGTTTTTGTTTTGATTTTATTAAAGAAATTTAAAGCTATTGTTTTTCTACTAACGTTTAGCATTTTATTTGCGTCAATGTCATCTAATTTGCTTGCTAGATATCAAAGAATTATAGAAGTAACTTTGACCGAATACTTAAGCGTTAATTCTTTGTTAACAGTGCATGCTTCAATCAAAGAAACCGATGTTTTGCCAGAAACTGCCAGACAAAAAACATTGACCATTACACCTACGCCAATTCCAGTATTTGAAGATAGATCAACAAATATAAGATTAGATGTTGAATGGCCTAGAGCCATACGAGCTTTTAACAAAAATCCTCTGCTTGGCACTGGATATTCGTCGCTTGGTTTAGCTACTGACAATACTTATCTAAGAGCCCTTGGCGAAGTTGGGATACTAGGCTTTTTCTCATTTTTAGGCTTGTTAGGATCAATTTGGTTTGTCTTTCTAAAAGTTGTTAGATTTAAGAAATTAATTCCAGAGATTAACCTGACTCAAAATCTTACGATTGCAAAGGGTTTTCTTGCGGGAGTTATTGGAGCGCAAGTTGGAATTTTAATAAATGGCGTTTTTATCGATGTTTTTGAGGCTTCGAAATTTGCCATAACATTCTGGTTGTTTAGCGGTTTTGCGGTCGGTTTAATAAGTTTTGGGATTAAAAAAGATAAGAATGTTTCTGTTTGATTTGTCAAAGTATGAAAAAATATTCGTTTCTTATTTTGTTTCTTATTTTAATTCTTGGTTTTGCTTTAAGGTATTATCGAATAAATTCACCTCTTGCCGATTGGCATTCTTGGCGGCAGGCAGATACAGCTTCGGTTACAAGAATATATGTTGAAGAAGGTATTAATTTGCTTTATCCCAAGTATTACGATATATCTACTATCCAAAGCGGTATTTTTAACCCTGAAGGTTATAGGTTTGTGGAGTTCCCCATTTACAACTTGTTTCATGCTTATTTGGTTAAATTATTTCCACAGTATGGTCTTGAATATTTAGGGAGGTTGCTTTCAATCTTTTTTGGATTAATTTCTACTATTTGCCTTTTTATTATTGGGAAAAAATTTTGGGGTGATATAGGTGGTTTATTGTCAGCTTTTTTTTATGCTTTTATTCCTTTTAATGTTTATTTCACACGCGTTATTTTGCCAGAACCTTTGTCGGTTTGTTTGGGTTTAATTTCTTTGTGCATTTTGCTTAGTTATTTGGATAACAAGAAGGAAATTTATCTTTATCTGGGTTCGTTTGTTCTTTCTTTGGCGATTTTGGTTAAACCATTTGTTGTTTTTTATGTATTGCCTATTGTATTTTTGATATTTAAAAACGAAGGAATAAAAAAAGTATTTTTGCAAAAGAAATATTATTTTGCTTCATTTATAACCTTAACTCCTTTTGCTTTATGGAGATTATGGGTAAGTCAATTCCCTGAAGGCATACCATTTTTTTGGTGGATGTTTAATGGCGGAAATATAAGGTTTAAACCATCTTTCTGGAGGTGGATTTTTGCCGAGCGCATAGGAAGTTTGATATTGGGGGGGTGGGGGTTGATTGTTTTGGGATTTGGCATGTTAAGGAAAAATAATTATACTCCTTTGTTTCCATTGATTTTTCTTGTTTCTTCTTTTTTGTATTTAACAATTTTCGCTCAGGCAAATGTCCAACATGATTATTATCAAATTTTTATTGTTCCAGCTTTGTGTTTGGTTTTGACGCAAGGTGTTTTGTCCATGTGGTATCAAAAAGAGTGGGATGTGTTGGTTGCAAGGTTTGTGTTGTTATTTAGTTTGTTTGTTATGTTTGTTGCTCCGATGTCACAAGTTAAGGGCATGTTTAATATAAATCATCCGGAAATTATCTGGGCAGGCGAGGCTGTTGATAAATTGGTTCCCAAGGATGCTCTTGTGGTTGCTCCATATAATGGTGACACTGCTTTTTTGTATCAAACAAAAAGGCGTGGTTGGCCTTTTATTGATAGGCCAATTGATGAAATTGTAAATTTAGGCGCTGATTTTTTTGTTTCTGTTGACCTTGCTCACCCACAAACCCGGGAAATAATGCAAAAGTATGAAATTGTTGAAAAAACTGATAGTTATGTAATTGTTGATTTCTCTAAGCCGAAGATTTAATGAAAATACTGATGCTTGTTCCGTTTTTGCCAAACATAAAAACTTCTGGTGGACAAACCAGATGGTATAACATAATAAAATATTTATCAAAAAGTCATGAAATCACCCTTTTTTCTTTAATCAAAGACGAATCCGAGCGTCAATTCATACCTGAACTTAAAAAGTATTGCAAGAAGGTGAAAGTTTTTAAACGTCCAAAATCCCCATGGACTTTTAGAAATATTTTTTTAACTGGTATAACATGGTTTCCTTTTTTGGTAATTAGAAATTTTTCCTTGGAAGAAAAAAACGCAATCAAAAAAGAATTAGAACGTGAAAAATATGATCTCATTCATGCCGAGACTTTTTATGTGATGCCTCATATTCCCAAAACTAGTGTGCCTTCTATTTTGGTTGAACAAACTATCGAATACCAGGTTTATATGCATTATGTGATTAATGAAGCTCCATGGTTTTTAAAGCCGCTTTTTTTGATTGATGTGGTAAAACTTCGTTTTTGGGAGAAGTATTTTTGGAAGAAAGCCGATGGGTTAGTTGCAGTTTCCAGAGAGGATAAGTTGATTATGCAAAAACTTATACCAAAGGCTGATGTAGACATAATCCCAAATGGCGTTGATTTTAAATATTATTGCGCCAAGAAAGTCGAAAAGAAATTTCCCCCCAGAGTTTTGTATGGTGTTACCAATTTTGAATGGTTGCAGAATTTAGAGGCTGTGAGTATTTTGATTAAAGAAGTCTGGCCTCACATAAAAAAAGGGTTCCCCACTGCTATTCTTTGGATAGTTGGCAGAAAAATTCCATATGATTTAGTACAACTATCTAAGAAAAGACAAGATATTAAGATAACAGAATCTATAGCTGATTCAAGGGATGCGTATCTGGGAGCGTCTGTAATGTTGACTCCGATTCGTGGTTCTGGTGGCACTCGTCTTAAGGTATTAGAGGCTATGGCGGCGGGATTGCCTGTTGTTTCTACTTCAGTGGGGGTTGCCGGTTTAGATGTAAAACATGGCAAGCATGCTTTGATATCAGATGACACTAAAGAGTTGGCAAGATTTACCGTTGAATTGCTGAAAGACAAGGACAAGGCAAGAATAATTGGCAAAAATGGAAAAGATTATGTAAGAAAAGTTTTTGACTGGCAATCTATCGTAAAATTGCACGATAAAATATATAAAAAAGCGATTTCTAAAAAGTATGAATAAGAAAGATTTATCTATTGTTATATTAAATTACAACACAAAAGAATTGACTCTTGATTGTTTGCGTTCTTTGGACAAGGTTAGAAACGAATTAAATTTTGAAATTATAGTTTGCGACAATGGTTCAACCGATGGAAGTGTTAATGCGATTAGATTGAAATATCCTAAAGTTAAGATTATTGAAAACAAGGCAAATATAGGATTTGCTAAAGGAAATAATGCGGCAAGAAATTATGTGCGTGGCAAATATGTTTTATTTCTGAATTCTGACACATTAGTTTACAAAAACACCTTAAGAAAGTGTTTTGAATACATGCAAGGTCATAAAGAAGTTGGCGCTCTTACTTGCAAAGTAATTTTACCTTCAGGAAAGCTAGACAAGGATTGTAGAAGGTCATTTATAACTCCTACAATTGCTCTGATTCATTTATATCTTAAACTTGACAGACTATTTCCCAGATCTAAGCTTTTTGGAAAATATTGGTATGGTTATATTCCAGAGGAAGTTACTCATGAAATTGACGCTTTGCAAGGTGCGTTTTTTTTTACCAGAAAAAGCATTCTTGATAAAGTTAATTGGTTTGATGAAGATTATTTTTTAGATGCTGAGGACGTAGATTTATCTTGGAAGATTAAGAATTTAGGGTGGAAAAATGTTTACTATCCTGAAGTTTGCATAATGCATCTTAAAGGCGCGACAAAGGGTAAAAATAGATTGCTTAAAAATAAAATTCCTTTTAGAGATAGATTGAAATATGTTTTGTCGGGCGTGAATTCAATGGAAATCTTTTACAGAAAAAGGTTATGGAGTGAATATCCTCTGATTGTTAATTATCTTGTTATTCTTGGAATTTATTTATTGAAGTTTTATAGGATCTCAAAATTGTATGTTTTTGGCTAATACTTAATTTTTATCAATGTTGGTTTTTAGAAAGAAAATTTGAATAATGAAAGTGGCGATAGTTTATGATCGAGTGAATAAGTGGGGAGGCGCCGAAAGAGTATTGTTGTCTCTTCATGAAATTTTTCCGGATGCTAGTTTATATACTTCTGTTTATGATGAGGAAAAGGCAAAATGGGCTAAAGTTTTTCCTATTGTAAAAACCACATACTTACAAAAATTTAAGTTTCTAAGATCAAGGCATGAATTAATCCCGTTTTTGTTGCCAGTTTTTTTTGAAGCTTATGATTTTTCTGATTATGATTTGGTTATTTCTGTGACCAGCGAGTTTGCAAAAGGAATTATAACAAAGCCTAATACTTTGCATATTTGTTATTGTCTAACTCCTGTTAGGTATTTATGGAGTGGTTATGAAACTTATTTTGAAAACTTTTTTTTGAGACTTATCAGCAAGCCGGTTGTTAATTATTTGCGTTTTTGGGACCTAATTGCAAAAGATCGCCCCGATTTTTTAATCTCAGTTTCACATACTGTTAAAGATAGAATAGAAAGATATTACAATAGAGAAAGCATTGTTATTTATCCTCCGATAAAAACTGATTTATTTAATAAAAGTTTGACTAATTTCAAAAAAAAGTTTTTTTTGGTAGTAAGTCGTTTGGTACGTTATAAAAGAGTTGATATAGCTATACTTGCTTGTAATAAACTTAATTTTCCTTTGATTGTAGTAGGGACAGGTTCTGATTATCGCAGATTGAAGAAAATGGCAGGCAATAATGTTAAATTTCTTTCCTATGTCAGCGAGGAAACTTTGTGTGATTTATATAAAAAAGCTTATGCTTTGATATTCCCTGGCGAAGAAGATTTTGGTTTAGTGATTGCGGAAGCGCAATTGTCAGGGACTCCCGTGATCGCGTATGGAAAAGGTGGCGCTTTAGAAATTGTTAATGAGAAAACGGGTGTTTTGGTAGAGCAACAATCTGTGGAAGCTTTTTGCAAGGCTCTGGAAGAATTTGATTATAAAAAGTATGATGGAGAGAAAATTGCAATGAACGCCCAAAAGTTTTCTGAGAATAGATTCAGGAAAGAATTTTTGAGTTTTGTAAAAAAGTGTTATTCTAAGAAGATTTTACAATTTTAGATTTAAAGTGAAATTTATGACAACCTCATACACTTACAGACAGCACTTATATAGTTTGATAATGGCTGGTGGTGGTGGTACTCGTTTATGGCCGTTGTCTAATGAAAATAATCCCAAACAGTTTTTGAAATTATTTGGTGGTAAAACTTTAATTGAAATTACAGCTTACCGCCTTAATAGTTTTTTACCTTGGGAAAGAATCTATGTTTCAACTGCAACTTCTGCTTATGCCGAAAAAATAAGACAACTTTTGCCTAGTATTCCACAAGAGAACATGATCATTGAGCCAGTTCGGCGCGATAGCGGACCTGCACATGGCTTAGGGGCTTTATATATCTTCAAAAAAGACAAAAATGCTGTAATTATCAATGCCGCTTCTGATCATTTGGTGAATCCGGAAAAAAATTACGAAAAAACTATGTATGTCGCGTCTAATGTTGCTTTTAACACAAAAGCTCTTGTTGCTGTTGGCATAAAGCCTTTATATCCGCATACTGGCATGGGACATCTGAAAATTGGCAAGAAGTTGGGTTTTGTTGAAGGGAGAGTTATATATCAACGTGAGAAACATGTCGAAAAGCCACCGCTGGCGTTAGCAAAAAAATATACGGCAAGCGGGAAATATTACTGGAATGCCAACCATTATGTTTGGCGAGCAGATTCTTTTTTAGAATCACTAAAGGAAAATGCTCCCGATATTTACAATTGTCTGATGCGGATATCAGACGCTATAGGTACCGATTATGAAGATAAAGTATTAGCAGAAGAATTCCCTAAAATGCCTAAGATATCAGTTGATTATGCTGTCTCTGAAAAAGAAAAAAATTTTTTGATGCTAGTTGCTGATTATAATTGGACTGATGTGGGGAATTGGAATGAAGTTTGGCAAGAATTACCCAAAGATGAATTTGGAAATGTGGTTTTAGGCAAATTGGCAAGTGATGCAGAATTTATTAATATTGATACTTCAGATACCTTGGTTTATCGAAATGGAAAAACTATTGCAGTTTTGGGTGTTGATAACATTGTGATAGTAGATACAAAAAACGCTCTTTTAGTGTGTAGCAGGAGCAAGGCTCAGAATGTAAAGCAGGTGGTGGAGATTTTAAAAGAAAAAAAAAGAGATGATTTGCTATGAAGAATGTATATGTTTAATGATGATTTTAGGAAACGTGCTTACTATTTTCTAAAACGTATAATTGATATTTTTGGATCTATCTTTTTATTAATTCTTTTTTTCCCCATCATGTTAATAACTGCAATTGCTATCAAACTTACTTCAGAGGGTCCGGTTTTTGCCGATATACCAATGCGAGTTGGCAAAGATGGGAAAAAGTTTAAGTTGTATAAGTTTAGATCTATGATAGTAAATGCGCATGTTTTGATGAAAACTGATCCTAAATTTAAAAAGCTTTATAAAAAATACAAAGAGTCAAGTTATAAAATATCAATAAATGAAGATCCTAGAATTACCACAGTTGGCAGATTTATAAGAAAGTATTCAATTGATGAAATGCCTCAATTTATTAATGTTTTGCGTGGAGAGATGAGCATTGTTGGTCCTAGGGCTTACTATCCTGATGAATTAAAAGAACAACAAAAAAAATATCCTCATACCAAAGCTTTGGTTAAAAAAGTTTTGAAAGTAAAACCTGGCATTACAGGTTATTGGCAAGTTTCCGGCAGAAATGAAGTTAATTTTGACAAAAGAATTGAAATGGATGCTTATTATGCCCAAAAATGCTCAATATTTTTTGATATTTGGATAATGCTTAAAACGCCTTGGGTAATGATATCAGGAAAAGGTGCTTTATAGACATTTTTTATCTTTTTTTGAATTTTTTACTGTATGCGGCAAAAAACCCTATCTTTTTTAAAACCAATTTTTGGTATTGGAGATGTTTCTAATAATAATCAAATAAGTAATGCTAAATTGGGATTTAAATTAAAAAACAGGAATTTAAAAATTGTTCTTTTTTCCCCTTTTTTGTTTATCCTGTTTTTTCTTGCTTATTTGGGTGTTGTTGCCTTTGAGATTTACAAAAGCGGGAATAATTTGTATAAAAGTGCTAATTTACTTTTAGATTCTTTTAGAAATCAGGATCTATCAAATGTTAAACAAAACTTATTAACTGCCAAAAATTATCTTCTTGATCTTGAGTTAGCTTATAACAAAATCAAATGGTTTGATAAATTACCATTTTTGGGCAATTATGTCGGCGATTTTGGACATATTATAAATGCTTCCAAACATATGTTTGATGGGTTGGAAGTAATTGTTGATTCAATCGATCCTAATTTGTTTGAGTTAGATAAAAGTGTCAATGGTTCTAACAGCGCGAATTTGACTGATAACAAATCTGGTTTTTTAGTAAAAATTTTTCCAAGTATTGTCGATAATTCAGATCAATTAATTGAGAAAATCGGATTAATTGATAATGAGATTTCGTATTTAAATCCTTTAGATTACCCTGAGAAAATAGGGAATTTTTCTTTGCGAAAGAAAATGAACGATTACATCTCAACTTTTGGGGTGTTAAACATGTTTGCTTCTCAAGCCAAAACTTTGATCGAAGTTTCTCCTTATTTGTTGGGTTTTGAGTCTAAACGTAATTATATGATAATTTTTCAAAACGACAAAGAACTTAGACCTACTGGCGGTTTTATAACTGCCTATACCCTTGCCAAGGTTGAAAATGGCAATTTTGAACCAATTTTGTCTAGTGACATATATGATTTGGATGATAATTACACTCCAACAATAAAGGCTCCTGATCCAATAATAAAATATATAAAAGGGCCTTATACATTGTTGCCAAATTTAAGATTACGGGATATGAATTGGTCTCCTGATTTCAAAGAATCGATGAAAACTTTTACCGATGAGGCCAAAAAAGCGGGAATCACAAATATTGATGGCATAATTGCGATAGACACAGAAGCGTTGTTGAAAATAGTGGAAGCAATTGGAAGTGTTTATGTGCCTAATTATGGAGAATATACAAGTCAGATAATATCTGAGTGCAATTGTCCGCAAATTATATATGAGCTGGAAAGTTTTGCGAGTGTGGAGGGGCCTGTGGTATGGAGCGAGAACGATCCCGGAAAAGTTGTCTTCGCGCCTGAAAATTATGATGATCGCAAAAAAATTATCGGACCTCTAATGAATGCTTTGATGCATAATGCTTTCAATTTGCCTTTGGAAAAAACTCCATTGTTATTAAAAGCAATAATAGATTCTTTAGTTGAAAAACACATACTTTTTTATGTTTTTGACAGCGCTTCGCAAAATGCAATAGAGTTGGCAGGAATTGGTGGCAGGATAGAATATTTTCAAGGCGATTATCTTCATATAAATGATGCAAATCTTGGGGGCCGCAAATCAAACCTTTATGTCACACAAGAGGTAGATCAAAAAATAAATGTACTTAAAAATAATGAAATAGAAAAGATTGTAACAATTACTTATAAAAATCCTGAGAAATATGATGGTTGGTTAAATTCTATTTTGCCAAATTGGCTGAGGGTCTATGTCCCCGAAGGAAGTGAATTAGTATCGGCTGAAGGATTTTGGGAAAAAGTTGAACCGTATAGTGAACTTGGCAAGACAGTTTTTGCTGGTTATTTTGAATTAAGACCGCAAGGAATTACGAAAATAACTTTAAGATACAAGTTGCCATTTGTTTTAGAAGGTGATTTTTATAAACTAAAAATACAGAAACAACCTGGGAAAAAGCCATTTTTGTATAGAGTTAACATAGGCAGTATTAGTGAAGAGTTCGATCTTAGCACTGATAAAGAATTTTCTTATAAAATTTAAACATGCAAAACTTACGATTTATAAAATCTGAAGGAATTGTAATATCAAGAACTAACTACAAAGAAGGTGATAGATTAGTAAAATTGTTTTCAAAAAATTATGGCAAAATAACACTTTTGGCTAGAGGTGCAAGAAAAACCAGAAGCAGAAAAAGAGGAAGCATAGAAGTTTTTAGCAGATTAAAATTTAGCGCCTATAGAAAAGATGGTGTTGGTGTTTTAACAGAGACATTTTTAATTGATTCTTACCCCGATATTAGAAAAAATATCAGAAAGGTTGCGCTTTCTTATTTTTTGCTTGAAGTGGTTAATAATCTTACCAGAATTGAGGAGCGTAGCGATTCTGATTGCAAAGTGTATGAGTTACTAGTTAGCACATTTGAAGGAATAAGGAAGAGAAAGGATTTAAGGAACATAAAAAAGGAATTTTCGACAGAGATACTTTCTATTTTAGGTTTTTGGAACAAGAGTAAGTTGATTGATAATCCAGAGCATTTGATTCGATCTTTGACAGAGAGGGAATTAAATTCTGTTAGAGTTGGAAGAAGTTTAATTTTTTGAATTTCATGCTATACTTTGTCATTCTTGAATTAGAAATTAAGAGCAATTTATGAATGATTTGATGGATAAAATAGTGTCTCTTTGCAAGAGACGGGGTTTTGTTTATCCGGGAAGCGAGATTTATGGTGGTCTTGCGAATACTTACGATTATGGCCCTGTTGGAGTTGAACTGCTTCGCAATATTAAAAATTTATGGTGGCAATATTTTGTGTTGAGACGGGAGGATATTTTTGGTTTAGACACCAATGTGTTAATGAACGCTAAAGTTTGGGAAGCTTCAGGTCATACAGCGAATTTTGCCGATACTATGGTTGATTGCAAAAATTGCAAATTAAGAAAAAGAGCAGATCATTTGATTGAAGAGTATTATGAAAAAAACAATCAGGAGATCAAAGTTGAAGGTTTGTCAGAGAAAGAACAAGACAAGATAATTCTTGAGCAAAAAATTCCTTGTCCAAATTGCGGCAAGCATAATTGGACAAATGTCAGAAAGTTTAACACTCTTTTTGAGACACATCTTGGGATAGTTTCAGGAGATAAGTCGTTGGCCTATCTTAGAGGAGAGATTGCTCAGGGCATGTTTGTGAACTTTAAAAATGTTTTAGATTCACTATCGCCCAGACTTCCATTTGGTCTTGCGCAAACCGGTCTTGCCTTTAGAAACGAGATAACACCCGGAAAATTTATTCACAGGACTTTAAGTTTTAATTTATCGGAATTTGAGTATTTCTTTGATCCTGATCAAAATGACTGGCAGGAAATGTTTGATTATTGGGTTGGCGAGATGGAGAATTGGACATTTAATATTCTTGGCATAAAAAAAGAAAATATAAGATGGCGCGAACACACTGATGAGGAAAGGTCTCATTATTCCAAAAAGACAAGCGACATTGAATATAAGTTTCCTTGGGGGTTTAAGGAATTATATGGTCTTGCTTACAGAACTGATTTTGATCTTAGAAATCATACTGAGAAATCAGGTGTTGATCTAAGGTATACAGATCCAAAAACTGGCAGAAAATTTATTCCCCATGTTGTGGAACCAACATTTGGTATGGACAGAACTTTTCTTGCAGTAATACTTGATTCGTATGCTGAAGAAGAAATTAATGGCAAAAAAAGAGTTTTACTCAAATTAAAACCGTCTCTGGCTCCGTACAAGGCGGCGGTTTTCCCGCTTTTGTCAAACAAAGAAAATCTGGTTTTAGGCGCTAGAAATTTGTTTACACATCTTTTATCTCATTTTCCTGTTGCTTGGGATGACAGAGGCAATATAGGCAAACGTTACGCTTCACAAGACGAAATTGGCACTCCGTTTTGTATTACTTATGATTTTCAATCTCTTGAGGATAAGACTGTTACTGTTCGAGATCGTGATACACAAAAACAAGAGAGAGTTTTAGAAAGTGATTTGGTTGATTTTATTAATTCAAGAGTTACTTAGATTGATTTTTAAGTTTGACTTGTTGGCAGGTTTTTAGCATTATTAAATCATGTTTTTAAAAAAGCGCCTTCCCTTTGTTTTATTAGGACTTGGCATTCTTGTTTTTGTTGGCACTTTTATCTTTACGAAAGTAAATGTTATAAAAGATGTTAATTTAATTAATGATGGTAAAGTTGCTGAAATTCCTCTTGAAAAAAGACCTGTAGTTTCACTGATTCCAATAAAAGAAGGGCGTTTTCTAAAGTTAAGAATTGAAAAAATGGACTTGAGGGCGACTACTCTTGATTATGAACTTTTGTATGATGTTCCCGGTGGGGTTACACAAGGAGTGCCCGGAAGTGTTAACATTAAGGGACTTTCTAGTTTTGAAACGGAGATTTTGTTGGGATCTGAGTCTTCTGGCAAGTTTAGATATGACGAAGGGGTGGAACAGGGGACAATAACTGTAAGATTTAGAGACGATAAAGGTAAATTAATGGCTAAATTCACTTCAGATTTTAGAATGCAAAGCAATGTTGATTTGATTAGTTCGATTGATGATAATTTTATAATCAAGTTTGATAAACCTGTCAAAGATACAGTGGTTGTTATGCATACAATTGGTAGCAAGTCTAAATTGCCACCTGAGATTTTACATGGTCCCTATGGAGTGTTTTCTGAAAATTCTCTTGAATTTTTAGCTGATGTTTCGGTAAAAAATGCATCCAAAATTTATTACGATCAAGATTCTTACAAAGAAGTCTCGCAAACTACCAGGTTCAAAACTCCAGTTTTTTTTGTTGCTAAATAGTCTTTTTGGGCAATTTTGTTTTGAGTTAATTAATTTTGGTAATCCACTTTTATATTAATGCTATTGACATTGCTTTTAAAATGTACAAAAATGGTGAGAAGTGGTGAAGAGTGTACTTGGTAGGTTATTTTAATTTTAGTTTAAGAATGTTATTAGGACAGTATTTTGTGGTGTTGACGCAAAAAGACAGACTTAGTGTTCCTTCCCGTTTTAGAGGAGAACTAGGCAGTAAAATTGTTTTGACCAAGTGGGTGGAAGGTTGTTTGTTGATGTTGTCTTTGGAAAAGCTTAATGAGCTAATTAGGAATGTTTTAGGTACGAAAGAGCTTTCTTTGTCTGTTGTTAGAGAAACTGAACGTTTTTTGCTTGGTAGCGCTTTTGAAATTG
>JANWVB010000030.1 GCA_025057695.1 Patescibacteria group bacterium | reverse complement strand
CTTTCGCTTTTTAATCGAAATACTAAAAAACTTGAAAGAGTTTCTATATCACAAACCGCTACTGCTCAAAAAGCATTGTTGAGTTCGCCTATACCTTTTGAAAAAATCGCTTTTAGTATTCAAGATGTTGAAAATTTATCAATCATGGCCTTAAGAAATCGTAAAGCTTACATAACTAACGATCTTTCTGATATGCTTTACCCCGCTGTTAAAAGGGAGATTGTAAAAACTGTGCAAAAGAAACTCGGTATTTTATCTAGTATTGTATTCCCAATATATAGTAGAGATCTTCCTCTTGGTACAATTATTTTTAGTTTAAGTAAATTGGAGTCAGAGATATTAAAATTTGAGAAACAAATCTTATTAGGTTTTGTAAATGCTGTAGGAATAGCGATAGACCATGCATTTCTTTTCAAGAAATTAAGAAATGCGAATCTTAAGTTAAAATTATTAGACAAACAAAAGGACGAGTTTTTAAACATGGCAGCTCATGAACTACGCGCTCCCATGACTGCTATAAAAGGTTATATTTCCATGATTATTCAGGGCGATGCCGGTGAGATACCAGAAAAGGCAAGAAGGTACTTGGTAGATGCCAGCGCTGTAACAGATCGTTTGGTAAGACTTGTGAATAACATGCTTAATGTGTCAAGGATAGAAGAAGGCAGGCTTATTTATCAAATAGAAAAAGAGAATTTATCTGTTCCGGTACAATCAGTTTTTAATCAGTTTAGGCCCGAAGCAGAACGAAAAGGACTTGATTATGTGCTTGATATTCCTCGGGATATAAAAGATAAGGTGGAGGTAGATCCAGATAGAATTCAAGAAGTAATAGGCAATCTTGTGAGCAATGCGATTAAATACACTGAAAAAGGTTTTGTTAAACTTTCTTTATCTCAATCTGAACCCGCAAGAATTCGTTTTGAAGTTTCTGACTCAGGACCCGGTATATCTGAAGAAGAATTGAAAAAGCTTTTTGGCAAGTTTTATCGAGCTGAGAGTTCTATAGGAAAAACTACAGGCACAGGACTTGGACTTTACATATCTAAGCTTTTGGTGGAAAAGTTTGGTGGAAAGATTGGAGTTAATTCTAAATTAGGAGAAGGTAGTGTTTTCTGGTTTGAACTGCCTGTTGTGAATTAGTTAGCCTTTTGCTCTTGATACCGCAAAAATAACACCAACTAAAATTACAAGCACAATTCCTGCTGCTATACCGGCTTTCTGAACGGCAATAAGGAGTTTGTCTTTTGAGCTTTGTTTTTCTTGGTTAGTGTTATCTTGGTTTGGTGTAGGCGATGTTAACAATTCGGTTGGAGACAAATTGGAGATTGTTGGAGTTGGTTCATCTTTGGCAATAGGTTCTAGGAAGGCAATTTTTTCCACATCTCCTTTCATAACTACTTTACCAGATGGGTATCTTATTTTTGGGTCGCTCTCCAAAGTTATGAACAAATTTTTAAACGGCGTTTTTGTTTTGGTAGATATGCGTCCCAAGCCTAATTCTGCAAGCTTAATATATGTTCCTCCGTTTGTGGGCGTTGCCCATAGAATGTAATACAAAATACTATTATCTGCTGGGTATTTGAGGTTTCTACATGTTGCTGATATAAGATAATTAAAATCTTGCATAAGCACAGATGTGGCGAAACATCTATAGTTTTCTTGAGTCAAACTTCTTATTTGTATTATTCCCTCTGAGGCGTAAGTATTTTTAGTTGTTACAAGCAGTCCCAAGAGAAAAAATAAAAAAATCAAAGTTACACATTTAACCATGCCAATTGTATTGTATTCTTAATTGGTTTATGCTTCAACAAATATCTTGTTTGTTGTCTAAAGATTGTATATAAATTACGTGTTGAGGTTTTTTAAAAGTATTTTAATTTTTTTGACTCATGGCAAGTTTAAACCAGAATTCTAAAAAGTTAAAAATATTAATAGTCGAAGATGATCCTGTATTGCAAAAAATGTACACTGAAAAGTTTAGTTTTGAAGGTTTTGATGTGCTTAATGCTAGAGATGGTGTCGAAGCTTTAGAGACAGCTGTTGAAAATGATTTAGATATAATTCTTTTGGACATAATGCTTCCAAGAATGTCTGGCACTGATTTTTTGGAAAGATATAGACAGTCTGCCAAAGGCAAAAACACACCGGTTTTGGTTCTTACCAATTTGGCAGAAGACGAAGAGAAACAAAAACTTTTGAGTTTGGGCGCAAAAGATTATTTGATTAAAGCAATGCAAACCCCAGAAAGTGTTGTATCACGAATAAAGAGCATATTAAATATTGAAACATAAAGTATTGTCTATTGGTTTGTAAAGAAATTCAAAGTATTCTTTCAACATTCTTTCGGTTGAAAAATTTCTTGCGATGTTAATTGACTTTTTCATTTTCACAATCCATTCAATAGGTAACCCGTTTTGATTCTTTTTATAGTAAGTTGGAGCGATTTCAAATTCTAAAGTATTGTAAAAGTTCTCAGCAATGTTGGTTGGTTCTAATGTCCATCCGATACCGTCCCAGTTTACTTCATGTGTCCATCCATCGATAACCGTGCATTGCAAAACACCATTGGCAAGAGCTTTCATGCCAGAAGTGCCACAAGCTTCGAGTCCTCCTTGCGGTGTGTTTAACCAAACATCAGCGCCAGATACTAGATGATTGGCGAGAGAGATATTGTAGTTTGGTATAAATATTGCATGCCCATTTAGTTCAGTTGCGAAAAGCTTGATTATTGACTCTATAATTGATTTTGCTCCTGCATCTCCGGTATGGGAATTTCCAGCAAAAAGTAGCTGAATTGGCATTAGTGGATTTTTCAGAATTGACTTGATTCTGTCTAAATCACTAAAAATAATTTGTGGTTGTTTGTAGTCAGCAAGTCTTCTTGCCCAGACTATTACTAATCTCTCTGGATCGTAACCAATGCCAGTTCTTTTTATCACTGTGCTTTCTAGCTCTCTTTTTTTTATCATGTGCAAATCCCAGATTTGACGGTCTGTTAAATTAGGATTTCTGAAATCGCTATCTTGCCACCTATTCATTTGAACGCCGTTTGTGATTGGTATCCAATTGTATTCAGGCCATTGTTTCTTACAGTATTCCCCATGAATTTTACTAACAGCAGATTGTATTTTAGATATATTAAGCGCGTATTTTGTGATACTAAAAGTTTCAGGATTGATTAGGCCTTCTTTTATCAAAAAATTTGTATCAACACCCATTGCTCTAGCAAAAGGAGCGGCCCAATGATCAAGAGTCGAAACGGGGTATGTTAGATTTCCAGCCGCGACTAATGTGTGATTTGTATAAACAATCTTTGATTTTACCCTCTCTAAAGCTTGTGAATAAGAAATTTTTTCATTCCTCATCAATTCTGAGACTAATTCCCATACTATAAAACAAGGTCTGCCTTCATTTATGTGGTAAACAGATGGTGTGATACCTAACGCCTTAATGAGCTTTGCTCCGCCAATACCAAGCAGTATTTGTTGCCTAATTTGGGAATTTATATCACCGCCATAAAGTGTATCCATGTCAGAAATCCATTCCGGTGGATTGCCATCAACATCTGAAGATAAAAAGTAAAGGATTACTTTTTGCGAAAGTCTTATTTTGTAAGCCTTTACTAATACTTTATAATTTTCTAAATCAATGGTGATTACAATTGGTTTGCCATCGGTCATTGCGGCTCTTAAAAACGAAGAATCATGATCAAAGTCTGAATCGCGTGTTTCCATTTTTCCATCACTGGTTATGTGTTGGATGTATTCTTTGCCTTTGTAGAGTATTCCGATTCCTATCATTGGGAATTCTTGATTCGCGGCTTCGTTTAGAGTGTCTGCGGCCAAGATTCCCAATCCGCCAGAATAGGTTGGCAAATTGTTGTCTATGCCAAATTCAGCGGATAAATATACAACTGGATTTTGATTGTTTTCCATTACAATAAATATAACTTAATTTTTGTAAGTAAATCTATATAGGTTACGGCCATAAATTTTTTGGCTTGTAGATTCATTTGATAGATTTAAAATTTTGTGTTAACATACCCTTGTTGCATTACCAAGTTGTTTACTTGTGCCAAGTAGCATACTTAGTTTTGCAAGTCTAATAAAAAAACATGGCACTGACAAAAGAAGAAAAAATTGAAATTGTAAAAAAACATGCAAGAGAAAAAGGAGACACAGGTTCTCCTGAGGTTCAGATCGCGCTTCTTACAGCACAAATTACAAAGCTTGCAAATCATCTAAACCAACATAAAGGGGATAATCATTCCAGGAAAGGTCTTTTGGGAATGGTTGCCAAGCGAAGGAGATTAATGAATTATTTAAGGATGAAAGACACTGAAAGATATAATAAACTTGTTAAGGAGCTAAAATTAGAGAAGTAAGAAGTTAAGTTACATAAAGTGTTCAAGTGAAAACTTGGTATCACTTCATATTGTTTACAAAAACAAGCTTTTGTTTTGCAAGTTGATCTGAAAGTTATAGTAACTGTTTATTGATGGAAAAGGTAGAAAAAAACATTGAAATTGGTGGCAGAAAATTAACTTTGTCCACTGGACATGTTGCGCAACAAGCAACAAGCGCAGTTTTAGCCACATATGGTGAAACGGTAGTCTTGGCTACGGTTGTAACTGCTCCATTATCTCGAGAGATTGATTATTTTCCACTTTCTGTCGATTATCAAGAGCGTTTATATGCTGGTGGAAGGATTAAGGGAAGCCGTTGGGTAAAAAGAGAAGGCAGACCATCAGATGAAGAGATTTTAATTTCAAGGTTGATAGATAGATCTATCAGACCCCTTTTCCCCAAAAACTATAAAAAAGAAGTCCAAGTTATTGTCACTGTTTTATCTGTGGATTTGGAGAATAGTCCTAGTATTGTGGCTGGTTTGGCTGTATCCGCGGCTTTGGCGATATCTTCTTTGCCATGGAAAGGACCGGTTGGATTTACTAAGGTGGGACTCAAGGATGGCAATTTTATAGTAAACCCAACTCTTTTAGAGAATGAATCTTCAGATATGGAGTTATATGTCGCTTCTTTGTCGAATGCTATTGTGATGATAGAGGCAGGTAGCAATCAAGTTCCAGAAGATAAAATGATAGAAGCCATTGAATTTGCTCAAAAGCAAAATACTCAAATAATTGATTTTATAAATGATTTTGCAAAAGAGATTCCTGTTAAAAAAGAGCCAGTTGAGGAAACTAGTATTCCCTCTTCTATTGAAAAGAAAGTAAAAGATTTACTGAAAGAAAAGCTATCCTCTCTCATAAAAACAATGGCAACCAAAGAAGCATCATCTTCAGAGTATGAAGATCTCAAACTTGCCGTTGCTGATTTGTTTGAAAATCCGGATGAAAAAGCGCTTTCTGTAAAATGTTTTGAAAATCTATTTAAAAGTGAAATTAGAAATATGATTCTTGCTGGGAATCGTCCTGATGGTAGAAAAACTGATGAACTAAGGCGGCTTTCTGCGGAAGTTTCTGTTCTTCCAAGGACACATGGATCAGCGCTTTTTCAAAGGGGGCAGACTCAGGCTCTTTCCATAACCACACTTGGCGCTTCTTCCCTTGAGATGTTGATAGAATCTGCGGAAGGAGAAGAATCAAAACGTTACATGCACCATTATGTTTTTCCTCCATTTTCAGTTGGCGAAGTGGGAAAAGTTGGAGCGCCTAGCAAGCGAGAGATTGGGCATGGAGCTTTAGCCGAAAGATCGCTTTTGCCTGTGATACCTTCTGAAGATGAGTTTCCTTATACAATTCGCGTTGTAACGGAAATTTTAAGTTCAAATGGATCGACATCTATGGCTTCTGTGTGCGGGTCCACATTGTCTTTGATGGATGCTGGCGTCCCAATAAAAGCTATGGTTGCGGGTATTGCTATGGGACTTGTTGTTCAAGATGAAAAAAATTTTACTGTTCTTACAGATATTGTGGGATTGGAAGATGGCAATGGAGACATGGATTTTAAAGTTGCAGGTACAGGATTGGGAATTACTGCCTTGCAATTAGATGTAAAGACGCTAAATCTGACGACATCGATTTTAAAAAAAGCATTTGAACAAGCAAGAAAAGCTCGGGAAGAAATCCTTAAAGTTATGGAGAAAGCAATCTCATCTCCTAGAACAAATGTTTCTAAATATGCTCCCAAAATTAAAATGGTGCGCATAGATCCAGAAAAGATAGGCGAAATTATTGGATCTGGCGGTAAAACTATCAAAAAGATAAGCGCTGATACAGGTGTGCAAATTGATATAGAAGACGATGGTCGTGTAAGCGTATATGGAGCAGATGAAGCTGCTGTAGATCAAGCAATGAGAATAATTGATGGACTGACTCGTGATTTGAATGCTGGCGAAATATATGAAGGGGAAGTTAAAAGATTGATGAATTTTGGAGCTTTTGTTGAAATTTTTCCTGGCAAAGAAGGTTTGGTTCATGTTTCTGATATAAGCGAGAACTATGTAAATGATCCCGCAGATGTTTTAGAAGTTGGTCAGAAAGTTCAGGTGCGTGTAAAAGAGATAGATGACAAGGGTAGGCTAAATTTGTCTATGCTTTTGGATCCTTTGATGGATAAAGTAAAGAGTGAGGGGGGTGCTAGGGGTAACCGTGGTGGCTATGATTTGTCATATGGAGCAAGAAATAAAATTGACAATAGGCGCTCAAAGACAAGTCGTAGAACAAGGAATCGAGGTGACAGATCATCTGGTCCTCATTTCCCTGCAAGTAGACTTTTAGATAATAAAGATGATTTTTAGAGTGACTATCTTTGGTGTCTTTCTTTTTATTTTTAATTACGCATAAAATTATTTACAAAGCTTAAGCAATGAGTGCAGTAGATCAGAATTTAAAAGGAATCTTAGAGAGAGTGTCTGTTTCTGATATTCCTATTAATTTAAAAACTCAAATTACAACAAGAATAGATCAGTTGCTAAACCTTAAAAATTCCCCAACATTTTTGCCTGAGTATGATCGTATGACGAAATATGTTGAGTGGATTTTGGCATTACCTTGGAATACTAGAACGGAAGATAATTTAGATATTAATAAAGCGAAAGAAATACTTGATAAAAATCATCATGGACTTAGCGAAATTAAAGATAGGATTTTAGAGTACTTATCTGTAATGAAATTGAAACGAGATAGAAATGAAGGTGCAGAAGTTTATCGTGCTCCAATTTTATGTTTTGTTGGACTTGCGGGAACTGGCAAGACCACAATAGCAATTTCTATAGCAGAAGCCATGGGAAGAAGATTCGCACGCATTCCTTTTGGTGGTATGGGAGATGCTTTAGAACTTCGAGGGCAATCGCGAATGCATTCTGAGTCTGAACCAGGTAAAGTGATAAAAGCTCTTCGATCCACAGGCTCAAAAAATTGTGTCATCTTGCTTGATGAAATAGATCGTGTCACCGAGCAAGGCAGATCTTCGATTATGGGTGTTCTGGTTGAGCTTTTGGACCCCACTCAAAATAAAGAGTATGTAGATCACTATATTGATTACCCCTTTGATTTGTCCGAAGTTTTATTTGTAGCCACTTCAAATAATACTCAAACAATTTCCACAGCTGTTATGGATCGTTTAGAGCCAATATCGATGCCATCCTATTCGGATAACGACAAAATTACAATTGCCAAAAATTATATGATGCCTCGTATTCGTAGGAATATGGGTATAGATGAACAAATGCTTGTTATAAATGATGATGTGTGGCCGCTTTTGGTTAGACCTTTTGGTTTTGACGCTGGCATGAGAACACTGGAACGCACTTTGCAAGGGGTAGCTAGAAAAGTCGCAAGAATGTTGGTTGAAGGCAGTGTTACAAATGTGACATTGACCAGAGAAAATTTCAAAGAGTTCATTAGCTAGTATTTTAACATTTTTGTGATTTGTAATGAAACGCGAAGAAAAAAGAAAAGTTTTGATAGATCTTCTAAGGGATATGAAGTTGGATGAAAGTTTGCCCTTGAGAAAAGGTGCAAATAATTTGGTTTTTGGCGAGGGAAATGTGGATGCAAAAGTTTTGTTTATAGGTGAAGGACCTGGATATTGGGAAGATCAAAAAGGATTGCCTTTTGTTGGGAATGCCGGCAGACTCTTAGATCAATTATTAGAGACTATTGGCTTGTCTAGAAAAGAAGTTTTTATCACAAATGTGGTGCACCATAGGCCGCCCAACAATCGAGATCCTGAACCATCTGAGATTAAGGCCTATCAACCTTATTTAGATAAGATTATTGAAGTTATCAATCCAGAAATTATTGTGACTTTGGGTAGATTTTCTATGGCAAAGTTTTTGGAAGGGGTAACAATAACACAAGTGCATGGAAAGATAAAAAAGGCTTTTTTTAGTGGCAGAGAGATAATTGTTATCCCCATGTATCATCCTGCCGCTGGGCTAAGAAACAGCGAAATTAAGAAAAGATTGTTTGAAGATTTTAAAGTCATTACTTTGGCCTTAAAAGACGTGCTTAACAAAAATTTAAGCAATAGCAAACAAAATATACTGCAAGAAAGGTTAATATAATCTCTTTGTTTTTACTAATTGAATAAAATTAAATTATGTCTCTAAGGTTTGTTGCATTGTCAGGCACAACAAATGTAGCGGAAAACATGTATGTTTATGAATACGAAGATGACATGATTGTTGTCGATTGTGGTGTTGGTTTCCCCGAGAGTGATATGTATGGGGTTGATTTGGTTATTCCAGATTTTACTTACATAAAAGAAAGGAGAAACAAACTTAGGGCAATTGTTATTACACATGGACATGAAGACCATATGGGAGCTGTACCTTTTTTAGTTCGTGAGATTGGAGAGATTCCAATTTACTGCACTAGATTAGTTGCGGGATTTTTGCAAAATAAATTCGAGGAAGCGGGCATTAAGAGTAATTATGTAAATGTTTTTGACCCTGATAAGGATGAAATAAATCTGGGAATTTTTCGTATAGTTCCATTTAGAATTTCTCATTCTGTCCCTGATGCCGTTGGTTTTTGTATAGAAACTCCAGATGGCAACATATTTCATGTTGCCGATTTTAAATTTGATTGGTCGCCTGTTGATGGCAAACCATTTGATGTTGCCAAGGTGGCCACTTTGGCATCTGGTGGAGTTCTTGCTCTTGCATCAGATTGTCTGGGATCTACAAGTCCGGGTTATACAAAAAGCGAGAGAGAAATAGAAAAACAAATACTATCTATTGTAGAAGGTGCTAAGAGACAAGTTCTTTTTACGACTATTTCTTCTAATATCTCTCGTATTCAGCAAGCTATTAATGTTGCTATTCTAACGGATCGCAAAATTTCGTTGATTGGCAGATCGATAGATAGCAAATTTAAAATTGCTCAAAAACTTGGCTATGTTAATTCTCCAAAAGATTTGACAATCCCATTGCATGAAATCATTAAGCTCCCCGAAAGGGAAAGGATGTATATTATCTCGGGAAGCTATGGACAACCTACTAGCGCGCTTTATAAAGTAGCTCTTGGGGAACACAAAACAATTGTTGTTGGAAAGGACGATGTGGTTATTTTCTCCTCCGATCCTGGTCCTCCGGGTTCAAAGGATAGCATTGATTTTGTCGTGGATAGATTTATAGAACTGTCCGCAGATGTTCATTATTACGATATGCAGGAAGATTTGCATGTCTCTGGGCATGGTTGTGAGAAGGATATTGAGATGCTTTTTGGTTTAGTGAAGCCAAAATATTACATTCCTATTGGTGGCACAATAAGGCAAATGCATGCCGCAAAAGATATTGCTGTGAGAATGGGTATTGCTGAAAGCAATGTTTTTGAACTGGGCGAAGGTGGAGTTATTGAATTTTCTAACGGAATTGGGCATCAGAAAGAGTCAATCAATACAAAAAAGATATTAGTGGATGGATTAGGTATTGGTGATGTTGGCAATGTGGTTTTAAGAGATCGTCAAACTATGGCAACAGATGGAATTGCAATTATTCTGCTTAAAATTAATTCGACAAGCAGAGAATTAGTTGAAATGCCAGAAATTATTAGTCGAGGATTTGTTTTTGAGGTGAAAATGAAAAAAATTTTAAACAAAGCGGCAAAGAAGTTAAAAGCCTATCTTGAGAAAAAGCGATATAGAAACAGTTACATAATAAAATCAAGCGCCACAGATTATCTGGAAAAATTTTTCTTTTCTCAAACAGGCAGAAGACCAATGATATTGCCTCTTGTTGTGGAAATTTGATTTAAGTCTAATTCTGGGTTTTTATATTGATTTTAGATTTTTTTAGGTTTTCTTAATTTTCATTTATTAAAAAGCTTGAAAAGCAACGAGAGAATTACACTGACAATAATGGAAGTTGTTAAAGGGAAATAAAAGGTAAAGCCTTCTTTTTTGATCAAAAAATCTCCTGGTAGTTTACCAATAAAAGGCAGTTTGTCGGTGGAAGAAATTAGAATTCCCGCCAGCACTAAAACAATTCCTATTGTGATTAAAATTTTGCCAGCTTCGGTCATTTTGTTTTTTTCAGAGATTCTTGATAGTTGTTTAACTAATAACTATATTTTACCTAAAAAATATGATCATATTAAGTTTATGCCTTTTTATTGATTGGGTAAGTATAATAATATAAGCTTCTACCTGCCATGGCAAAAAAAAGCAAAAGAACAAAGTCTACAAAAGCAATGCGGTTAAAACTAAAACCGCAAACAATTTTCTCTATTGTTCAAATTTCATTTTTTTTGTTGGCTGTTTTGGTGATTGTTTCTTTTTTGCGTCAAGGGCTATTGCTTCAAAAAGTAAATGATTTTTTTATTTTTTTATTTTCTTGGGTCTCTATATTTTTGCCGTTTATTTTTGTAAGTTTTGCTTTTCTTGTATCCAAGACAAAAACTGTTATTGGGCAACCCAATGTTGTTGTCGGTTCGGTTTTAATGTTTTTATCTTTGTGCGGGATTACTAGATCTGGAATTGTAGGAAGTTATTCTTGGGAAGGAATAGCTTCGTTGGCGACCCATATTGGCGCTTTTTTTGTTTTTCTTGCCTTGCTGTTTGTAAGTTTAGTTGTTTTGTTAAACACTTCAGTGGATCAAGTGTTTTTGTTTTTTGCAAAAATGTTTAATCAATATGGAATAAGAAAACTGCCTGTATCTATTTCAAGTACAGCCAAAGACTCTTTGTTGCCCAAGAAAGAATTAAAGGTTTTAGGAAACGCGTTAAATAATTTGCCAGAAAGTAAAACACAGCCTAATCTTTCAATTAATGTTGGTGTAAATGATAAAGAAACAAAAGAACCAATAAAAAAAGATTCCAATTTCTCTCCACCTATGACCCAAACTATAGTCTCAAACGTTCCTGGCGAAGAAAAAATATGGAAATATCCGCCTATTGATCTATTAGGTGATGAGTTTGTTAAAAAAGCAGATCGTGGAGATATTAAAAGAAACGCATCTACCATTGAGCAAACTCTTGAATCCTTTGGTATTACAGCAAGGGTTGTGGAAGTAAATCCCGGACCTGCTGTCACCCAGTATGCAATCGAGGTTGCTTTGGGCACAAAACTTTCAAAAATCACGAGTCTTGAACGGGATTTAGCGCTGGCTCTTGCCGCTCCTACTGGCACAATCCGTATTGAGGCCCCAATACCAGGAAGATCTCTTGTTGGCATTGAGCTTCCAAATAGGTCTCCAGAGTTTGTAACTTTGAAACAAATGATGGAATCTGATGTTCTTAAGTCTAATCCATCCAAAATAGCTGTAGCGCTTGGGCTAGATGTGTCCGGCAAACCAGTTGTTGCTGATTTAGGCAAAATGCCGCATTTGTTAATAGCGGGCCAAACAGGTTCAGGTAAAAGTATTTGTATCAACACTTTTATATCAACAATTCTTTTTCGCGCTTCTCCTTCTGAGGTGAAGTTTATAATGGTTGACCCCAAAAGAGTTGAATTAACAGGTTACAATGGTATTCCTTATCTTTTGTCGCCTGTTATAGTTGAACCAGAAAAAGTTATATCTGCCTTGCGTTGGATAATATCTGAGATGAATTCTCGCTACAAATTGTTTGCGGAGGCGGGAGTTAGAAATATTGCAAGCTATAATGAAATGTCTGGATTTCAAGCGCTTCCGTACATAGTTGTGATTATAGACGAACTTGCAGACATTATGCTTTTTTCTCCTGTTGAGGTTGAAGATTGCATCACAAAAATAGCTCAAATGAGTCGTGCTACGGGTATCCACATGGTCCTTGCCACGCAAAGGCCATCTGTTGATGTTATAACCGGATTGATAAAAGCAAACATTCCATCAAGAATTGCTTTTGCTGTTGCGTCTCAGATTGATTCAAGGGTGATACTGGATGGTCCGGGAGCGGAGAAGTTGTTGGGTAAAGGAGATATGTTATATTTGCCCTCAGATGCGGCTAAACCAATTCGTATACAAGGTGCGTGGATTTCTGATAAGGATAATGCAACTTTAATTTCTTTTGTCAAAAATCAAGGTATCCCGCCTAGGTATACGGAAGAAGTTTTAAATATGTCCAAGTCTGGACAGGTTGCTATACCAGGAATTGAAGGAGATACTGACGAATACTTTGCTGAAGCGGTGAAAATTGCATGTCAGTTCGGTCGCGCCTCGGCATCGCTTTTCCAAAGAAGATTGTCAATAGGCTATGCTCGTGCCGCCAAGATTATTGACCAACTTGAAGCTGCTGGTGTTGTAAGCCCATCAGATGGGTCATCAAAACCAAGGGAAGTGTTAATTAAAAATGCTGATGAAGTGCTATCACCCGCATCTTCCAAACAAAATTAAAAATAAACATAAGTTATGCGCACCATTGGAATAATTATTCGTGAAGCTAGGTTGTCAAAGAAAATGGCTTTATCCGATCTTTCCAGACTTACAAAGATAAAACAAGATTTTATAGAGAAAATTGAGCAAGAAAGATGGAGAGAACTGCCGGAGTATGCCACTGTCGCAGGATTTGTTAAGCGCATTGCCCAATGTTTGGAATTAAGCGAAGATAGACTAGTTTCAACCTTAAGAAGAGACTACTCTATTGATCAAAAAAACCTTGTCCCTCAAAAAGAGATAGCTACAGGTTTTATTTGGCAGCCTAAATATACATTCTTTATGCTTGTGGCAATGATACTTGCGATTTTTACCACTTACATTATTGCCCAATATATATCTTTTAACTCTCCGCCATCTCTTACAATTTACAAACCTGTTGAGAATGAAATAATTAAATCCCGTTATTTTACAGTAGAAGGGGCAACATCGCCTGATTCCACTGTTAGGGTAAATAATCAAACTGCTTATGTGGAAAAAGATGGCAGGTTTTTTACTGAGATCGAGGTTGGCAGTGAAACTAAGGAAATTATAATCAAGTCAGTTTCTAGGGCAGGAAAAGAAACAATAAAAAAAGTTGCAATTAATGTGCAAGAATAGATCTTAATATGGATAGTGTTCAATTATTTCTGGTTGTTGTAATTGTTACATTGACAGCTCTTATTGTGATTGTTGGATTGCAGGTTTTCTTAATGATTTTGGAGGTAAGATCTATTCTAAAGAAAATAGACATTATGCTAAGCGATTTATTGGTGGGTGGCGGACTTATAAATTCAGAGAAATTAATGAATGTTTTTAGTTTGTTGAAGAATAAAAAAGATGCAAATCAACACGAGATAAAAGAAGTTGTTGGAGCAGAACAAGAATCTTAAAGTAAAAATTGCAATAGCAGGACGTTCCCTTTTTTAGAAATTCTAATTCAAGTATAATCCTAATCGATATGGATACATGCGAGGTAAGAAAGAGATATTTAGACTATTTTACAAATGAACTAAGAGGGCATAAAAAGATATCGCCAGCATCTTTGGTGTTGGAAAATGACCCAACTACCTTGTTTACTTCTTCTGGGATGCAACCTTTAGTTCCTTATTTGTTGGGTAGTCCTCATCCAGATGGCAAAAGACTTACTAATTCGCAACCATGCATTCGGACTCAAGATATAAACGAAGTTGGAGATAACAGGCATTTGACTTTTTTTGAAATGCTTGGCAATTGGTCTTTGGGGGATTATTTCAAGTCTCAACAATTGCCATTTATTTTTGAATTTTTAGTGAATCAAGAATATGGTTTGGGTTTAGATCCACGAAGATTATATGTTAGCGTTTTTGAAGGCAACGAAGAAGTTGAGAAAGATTACGCTTCTATAGGAATTTGGAAAGAGATATTCAATTCTTACGATATCCCCGCTGAGGAATCTTTGACTTTGGATATTGGAAGTGCCAA
>JANWVB010000002.1 GCA_025057695.1 Patescibacteria group bacterium | reverse complement strand
AGAACTCGCGCGGATTCTGCCACAGTTGCATTGTGAACTACTCCAATGAAAACAATATTTCCTTTGTTTGCCACAAAACTCCTATTCCCCTTACTGCCTTTTTTAGGGTCGTCATCCCCACCAAAGCGGATATTGCCGTTTTCTAGAAGCAATGGATAATTTGATATAACGCCATCAACGCTTGTGTCTCTTCCCCATTGCGATGCAGAGGAAACAAATCTGATATATCCATTGCCAAATATGACAGCCGGATTATTGCTGTATACATTGTTTGAAGAATTGAAATAATGCTTATTTTTATTCATTACCAAAAGGTCAAAAGAATTTGTTTTATTTGCGCATGAAGGATATGTTGCAGGGCAAAAATAGGTGCCGTTTATACCAGCGAATCCTCCGTTTCTTGATACATAAGTTGACAAAGGAAGAACAGGACAATTGTTGGTGCAGTCACTATCGCTTGCGGTATCGACAATAACTCTGGTGGTAGAAATATCAGCGGCTATTAGGCTTACCATAAAAGATCCTATGTCAGTGTTAACTTGTTGTCTTGAATATCCAGAAGCTGGTGGGGTGTTGTTTTGAGGCACATTTGTTGGAATGCTTAAGTTTGATGCCAGTTTTGTTTCTTCTTCTTTGATTTTTTTATTAAGCTCATTTATCTTTTGAGTTGCTGACTCGTAGTCTTTTTTTGAGAGATCGCTTATAGCTTTTGCGAAAGTTTCATCCAGCACTTTGGTTTTGTTGGTTTTTTCTTTCAAATCCAGCAAACTTTCATAAGTATCAACTAAGCTATTGTATGTTTTTTGGATATTTTTTATCTCTTCTGCAAGCTCTTGGTTTATTTTTACCTGATCTTGGGCGCTAAAATCTTCAAGTTCTTTTTGTGTTTTTTGCAACTCGCTTAGATATTGATTTTTTTCTGAAGCAAGCGATTCTAATCTTGAATTGAGCGACTTAATTTCTAGATTCGAGTTGTAAACTGCATATAATGCATATAAAAGAGGCAAAAAAATTGCAATTATTACAATTATTAAAAGATTGCTAAGATTTGCAGAGAGCAAAGCTCTTAAACTTGACAGCTTTTTAAACATATGCATGATTTATAATATTTCTTTTAGAAAAAAAATAAAATTGGAAAATTATATATAATCAAATCTGCAAATGCTCTATGCCTTTTTATTGTTTGTCCAGATTGTTTTTCTGTATTTGATTTCTAAGCAAATTCTGAAATTGCTTTTAAGTTCAAAACAAAATTCCAAATTTAGAAAAATTCGTTTTTTTGTATTTGCCGTTTTCTTTTTGCCTGGGACGTTTTTGCATGAATTGTCTCATTTTGTAATGGCAAAGCTTTTGGGAGTGAGAGTTGAAAAATTTAACTTATTTCCCGTTTTTGCCGAATCAAAAATAGTTTTGGGAAGTGTAAGTCTTCAAAAAACGGATTTTATAAGACGATTTATAGTTGGTGTAGCACCGCTTTTTTTTGGAATAGCGATACTAAGCATTTTGGGTTTTTTCTTGACTAATTATCGTGATTCGCTGTCGTTTTGGTCATATGCTGTATTTGTTTTTTTAATTTTTGTGATATCAAATACTATGTTTTTAAGCGATAAAGATTTAGCGGGAAGTTGGAAGTTTTATATATTTTTGCTTTTTGTTGTTGGAATTTTGTATTTTATTTTGAGATATTTTGATGTTGAAATTTATCAATTTTTGGATCAAATGTTCCAGAATATTTATTTTTTTGTGCATTTATTGGTTTATCCTTTGCTTATAAATCTTTTCTGCTTATTGATTGTGAGCTTTTTGTCAAAAAATTAGCTTGGTGATTTATCCTAAAATTTTTTGCTTTGAATATGGCGACGCAAGGATACTTGTTAATTGATAAACCAAAAAATTTAACTTCTCACGATGTTATTAATATTTTAAGAAAAATAACTGGTGTAAAAAAAATTGGTCATGCTGGCACTCTGGATCCAAACGCAACAGGACTTCTAATAATTGGAATTGGCAGGGAGTTTACAAAAAAGCTTGGATATTTCGCAAGTCAAGTTTCTAAAGAATATGAAGCAGAGATAATTTTAGGTGAAACTAGAGACACTTTTGATGCAGAAGGCGCTGTGATTCGTGTTAATAGTTTGGTTCCTAGTTTAGATCAGATTAAACTAGTACTTGAGAAGAAGATTGGCAGACAAAAACAAATACCGCCAAAATTTTCAGCAATAAAAATTCAGGGTAGAAAAGCTTATGAATTAGCTAGAAAAGGTGAGAGTTTTATGCTAAAACC
The DNA here is from genome assembly GCA_025057695.1 of Patescibacteria group bacterium. GTDB lineage: Bacteria > Patescibacteriota > Microgenomatia > UBA8517 > UBA8517 > JANWVB01. The sequence goes on along the minus strand of JANWVB010000002.1, from coordinate 28,557 downwards.
AAAAGATGTTGTGGTTCATTCAATTGATTTGCTTGATTATAATTATCCTAAACTAAAGTTGCTTTTGAAAGTTTCAAGCGGGACATACATAAGATCGCTTGCAAATGATGTTGGCGATATGCTTAGTTGTGGAGCGTATCTCAACGAACTTAGACGAACAAAAATTGGCAAATATTCTGTTTGTGAAGCGGACAAGTTGGAAAATATCAAACCTGAGAATTGGCAACGTTTTGTTAGGTTGGAAATTTAATTTTTGTGGATAAAATTTAAAGCTAATTTTGTTTTTGTTTTTCACGAAAATAAGATTTAATTTTAAGCTTTTTCATAATGGACATAACACAAGCAATTATTTTGGGTATTATTCAGGGTATTACTGAATTTTTGCCAATTTCTTCCTCTGGTCATTTGGTTATTGTTCAAAATTTAATGCCTAATTTTTCCCAACCCGGGATACTTTTTGATGTTACCGTTCATGTGGGGACATTGTTTGCTGTGATTTATTTTTTTAGACAAAGAATTTTATCAATTAGCAAAAGAGATATATTTTTATTAGGATTAGGCACTGCGCCGTCAATTCTTGCCGGATTTTTCTTGCAAGAGTTTTTGGAAAATAGTTTTAAAGCAAATAATTTTTCGATTGGAGTGCAGTTTATTATTACTGCCTTGATGTGTTTTTGGGTGGATCATGCAAAACATGATGATAAGAAAGTTACAGCAACAAATTCAGTATTAATTGGCATTGCTCAGGCTGTTTCAATCTTGCCTGCTATATCAAGGTCTGGCGCTACCATTTTTGCTTCAAGAATTTTGGGGATAGAAAAGTCCAAAGCCGCTGAGTTTTCTTTTTTGTTATCTATCCCGGCAATCTTGGGAGCGTCTGTTCTTCAACTAAAATCTCATGTGGGATCTGTGTCCAAATCAGACATTCTTGCTTATTTTGTCGGGTTTTTTGTGGCTATGGTTGTTGGGTATTTTTCTATAAGTTTTACCATCAAAACTCTTCTAAGTTCAAAATTTAAATGGTTTGGTTTTTATACGTTGATTTTAGGAATGATATTAATTTTTATCTAACAAGATTTGCTATTTTAGGCGTGAACAAAATTAACCCCACTATTACGGAAAGAATCGAGGCTACCAAAACTCCAGCGGCTGCCACATCTTTGGCAATTTTTGCTTGAGGATTGTATTTTGGACTGATCAAATCCACAACTGCTTCGATGACCGTATTTAACAGCTCCATTGTGATAACGTAAAAGATTGTGAATGCAAGTATTATCCATTCGATAGCTGAAAGATTGAAAAAGAAACCAGCCGATAAAATTATTAAGGCGATAGCTAAATGAATTCTAAAGTTTGGTTCATTTTTCATTGCTGTCTTGATGCCTTCAAGTGCGTATCCAAAACTTTTTATGGTTGAATGTTTAATCCCCATGCTTTGAGTATAATCCCAAATAATTGATAAAACAAAATTAGGTATGTATATTTAAATTAATGTTTGACAAAAAGTTTTTTTTGTTAATTTTGGTATGTAGTTTATTTATAATTTCTGTTGTTCCAACTTTAATAAACAATTCCACAAAGCACAAAGAGCAAATTTTTGCGGGACAGGATGATTTACTATCGTGCGATACAAATTCTTATACGGGCGAAGTTAACACTTTTGATAAGTTTGCCTACTTTGAGGGTCGAAAATTTTCTTACCCATCTTATTTGCTGGATTACTTAGCTGGTGAAAATTCTAACATCTCTAATGTGATGGGTATGAGTAGTGATTCAAAATGGGTGCAGGTAGATTTGTCAGAGCAAACTTTGATTGCTTGGGAAGGTGATAAAAAAGTTTTGGAAACCAAGATATCGTCAGGTTTGCCCCGCACTCCCACACCTAAAGGGGAGTTTAGAGTTTGGATTAAGTTAAGAGCCGCTAAAATGGAAGGAGGTTCAGGAAGAAATTACTATTATTTGCCCAATGTTCCCTATATTATGTATTTTGCCAATGAAAATGTTCCCGCGCGCAAAGGTTACGGTTTGCATGGAGCTTATTGGCATAATGATTTTGGCAGGCCCAGGAGCCATGGTTGTGTAAATCTGCCAATTCCTGTAGCAAAGCAGTTGTATGAATGGATTGATCCTGTTTTGCCACCTGGAAAGAATGTTGCGCGAGCTACAAAAGAGAATCCGGGCACAAGAATTGTCATACACGACTAGCAAGATTTATAATTTGTTTTAAATGGCTTAATTTTTTTGGGTATCTTTTATGCATGACGTAACTTATAACTTGATACTTTTTATTGCCAGTTTTTTGATTTGGTTTATGGCTTTGGGAATAGTAATTTTATGGTTATCCTACAAAAAGAAGAAAAAGGGTATCTTACTTTCAGTTTCAGTCGCTGTAATAATTGCTGTCTTTACATCTCAAATAATAAAAACTCTTTTCCCTTACCCGCGTCCTTATGAAATATACGATTTGCCACCTTTGACTTTTGGTGCGCCCAAGGACGCTTCTTTCCCTTCGACGCACACAGCTATAGCTTTTGCTTTAGCATTTTCTTTGCATTCTTATTATCCGAAATATGCGGTGTTGTTTTTTGTTTGCGCGACACTAGTTGGTATAGGCAGAATAACAAGCAATGTGCATTTTTTAGGAGACGTGGCAGGTGGTGTGTTGGTTGGATATTTTGCAAATAAGGTTGGCAAGCTTATCTTGAAAAATAAATCACTTGACAATTAGCAGATAATCATCTAGACTGCTAGAGTGAATCTCAAAAGATAATAATATGGAAGAGAAAATAGAAAAAAAGAAGGTAGTAAGAAAAGTTCCTGTGGTGGCTATTCGGGGATCCGTACTTTTCCCGAGCACAGATTTGCCGCTTAATTTTGGTCGCAAAAAAAGTATCGAGGCGATGAATCACGCTTTTGGCGAGGACAAAGTTATAGGTGTTTTTACTCAAATTGATTCTCGTACTGTTGATCCGCTTTATCATGATCTTAACAAAGTTGGCACTCTTGCAGTCATTTCTCAGATGATGTCCACAGAAGGAGAACTTGTGGCTTTGGTTAAAGGTCAAAAAAGAATTATTCTCAAAGAGATTGTTTCCACGGATCCATATTTGTTAGCGGTTGTTGAAGAAGTTGAAGATGAAGAATTAGATGAAAAGCAAAAATTAGAAGTGGAAGCTTTGGTAAACAAAATATCCGAAATGTTTAAAAAAGCGATAAATCTCGGCAAGCAAGCCGAATTGGTAGCTGTAATGCGTTTAATATCAGGTCAAATAGATCCCAAAGATCTTGCGGATCAGGTAGCGTCTTTGCTTGAAATTCCTGTCAAGAAAAAACAAGAGATTCTAGGAGAGGTTTCGCTCCGGAAGAGACTTAAAATAGTTTATGATGCGCTTTCTCATGAAGTAAGCGTTTTAGAATTGGAAAAAAATATCTCTGAAAAAACTCACAAAAGATTTGAGGATCAAATGAGAAAGGCGATGCTTCGAGAGAAAAAAAGAACTATAGAACAAGAGCTTGGTGAAGCAGGAGATGAAGATATCTTTTCAGAAGAAATAAAAGAATACAAGCGAAGGATTAAAGAATCGGGAATGCCCAAAGAAGTTCGCGAAAAAGCCGAAAAAGAGATCAAGAAACTTTCGCAACTATCTCCCCACAATCCTGAAGGTGGTTACATAAGAAATTATTTGGATTGGTTAACTGATATGCCATGGAATAAGCTTTCTGATAGTCATGTTTCAATTGCCAATGCCGAAAAAGTTTTGGACAAGGATCATTATGGTATAGAGAAAGTCAAAGAACGAATTTTGGAATATTTATCTGTAATGAAGGTGAAATCTACCCAATCACCTGTCTCAAAGAAATCTTCTCCAATCTCAAGTTCAAAAAAAGATTCTGATAACGATTATCATCCTACTATTTTGTGTTTTATTGGACCCCCTGGTGTAGGTAAAACATCTATAGGCAAGTCCATAGCCAAAGCATTAAATCGCGAATTTGTGAGAATTTCTTTGGGAGGGGTTAGAGATGAAGCGGAGATTAGAGGACATAGGCGAACTTATGTCGGAGCTTTACCAGGTAGAATTATACAGGGAATTAAAAATGCCGGCACAAGAAATCCTGTATTCATGCTTGATGAAATAGATAAATTGGGCAGTGATTTTCGCGGAGATCCTTCGTCAGCTCTTTTAGAAGCTCTTGATCCAGAGCAAAACAAAGAATTCTCTGATCATTATCTGGAAGTTCCTTTTGATCTTTCGCAAGTGATGTTTATAGCAACTGGTAATGTTTTAGAAGATATACCACCAGCACTTCGCGACAGAATGGAAGTGATAAGGTTTGCTGGTTACACGCAAGATGAAAAATTTCATATTGCTAAAGATTTCTTGTGGGGCAAACAGGTTAAAGCGCATGGTTTGGCAAACAAAAATTTAAAATTGTCAAAGCAAGCTTTAAATGAAATTATCAACAGGTATACTAAAGAAGCAGGAGTTAGAAATTTAGAACGCAATTTAGCAACTATTTGCAGAAAAATAGCAAGATGTGTTGCTGAGAATAAAGAATATCCAACACTGATTAAAGTTCCTGATGTCAGAAAATATCTGGGTCCTCAAAAATATTCAAATCAACTGGCTGAAAAGAAAGAAGAAGTGGGAATGGCGACAGGTCTTGCTGTAACTGCGGCTGGTGGAGAGATTCTTTTTGTTGAGGTTGCTTTGATGCCGGGTCGTGGACAGCTGGTACTTACTGGGCAACTTGGCGATGTCATGAAAGAATCTGCAAAAGCCGCATTTACTTGGGCGAGGTCTCATTGGCAAGAATTAGGTCTTGATAGACATTTTGCCAAAGGTATTGATGTGCATGTTCATGTTCCTGAAGGCGCAGTGCCTAAAGATGGCCCATCCGCAGGCATTGCAATAACTACGGCTTTGGTGTCTGCGCTTACAAAAATTCCTGTCAGAAGCGATGTGGGTATGACTGGTGAAGTGACTCTGCGTGGCAGAGTTTTGGAGATTGGTGGTGTAAAAGAAAAGGTTATTGCGGGACATAGAGCAGGACTTAAAACTATAATTTTGCCGAAAGAAAATGAGAAAGATATGGAAGAAATTCCTGAAAATGTTAGAAATGACTTAAATTTTGTTTTCGCATCACAAATTCAAGAAGTCCTTAAAGTTGCTCTTTGTAAAATGCCAAAACCAAAAATTGAAAAGTCTGAAAAACTTCCTGATAAATTTTCTGCAATTGCCAGCGCGTAGTAAGAAGAAAAAAAATTTTCAGATATTCGTTTTTGAGAATTATTTAAATTTGATGATTATTTAAAGATTTGTTTCAAAATTTCAGAATATTACAAGTTCAGAGTTTTGGTGGTAGGAGTTGTTATTTATTAACCAAAGCGGCGGTGTAAGGCATGGGTTGGGGAAATCCATACAAATTGGTGTTCCCAGAAAACATGCTCTTGATATCATCTGAACGCACATTGTGTCTCTTGTGGTGATTGGTAGAACAAATTTTCCATAAAGTAGGCTACCCAGGAAAAGAAACACAGGCAGACTAAGCATAAGCAAAAAGAAATACTTTACGAAGGATTTATTTTTTTGTCCTTGATTGGCTGCAACTTTCATGCTAATTGAATTATTTTTATTTTATACATTAAAAATGTTTTTTGTAAAGTGAAGTGTTAAAATACAATAGTTTTTTTTATAAAGGCGCTATCGTCTATCGGCTAGGACGGCAGGTTCTCATCCTGCAAAGCAGGGTTCGATTCCCTGTAGCGTCACAGTCATAAATTAGATAAGTGAGTAGGAAAAATTCTTGAAAAGAAATCAATCTTTGTTTAAATTTTCAATCCAAACCCAGAAATTACAAGTGAAACGCTTGATCTTCTCAGCTTGTGTATACAATTTAATCATCATATTTTTGATGATTCCCGTAATTTGTGACCTTTGTAACTTTTGATGAGTCTGTTTTTTGCGTGGCTTCTGTATGTGGTATATAGGTGTTTATAATTTCTTATCAGATCTTCTCTGTTAAACAAATGACAGTTTTATAATGATGTGTTTTGGTTCATTGGATTTGTTATAAATATATTTTTGTTTTGAGTTACCCAAGAACCTAATCATTTTGATTGTTTAATATCGTTTGCCTATTTTTTCGTTTATTTTGTTGACATGAATTACTAAATCTTCCCCTGATATAGTATGAATTTCTATTTGATTTGGCGAGTTGGTTGTAGTCTTTGGTTTTCCATTTTGTCTATTTGCCACCATATCTTGGCAGTTGGCGATTATTAGTTGTCCGCGAACGTTATGGCTTTTGCTAATCCAAGATCTTAAATCGAAATCAGAAGAAACAAATGGGATGAGAGACTCAAGAAAAGCCAGTACCATGTGAGCAGTTTGCTCAATGTGATGTTTTGGTATTGCATCTCTTGCCTCAGTTTCAAATTTAAGTTCAATGAAATTTATATCAAGACTTGCTTCAAGCAAGATGAGTCTCGCTAAATTTATCAGTATTTCAATTTTTCTTAACCTATACAAAAGTGCAGCGTTTTTCAAAGATATTCTTGTGTCTTTGAAGTCATCTAGCAGTTTTTTATCATACTTGCTTGAGGTGACAGAGGATCGTATGTAATGAATACACCATCTGCTATGCCAGTTATTTGACGCATTTTATCTCCGCTTTTTTCATCTCGTAGAAACATGCGTATGCCTAAAGTTTGTTTAAACTCTTGTATAAGCGCTTCTCGTTCTGAAGGTGGTATACATTCCATCCACTTTCTTAATTCATCCATATTTGGAACTTGTCCAAGATTATGTTGGTATGGATAAGTAACCCGTTTGTGGTATCCAGAGCCTTTGTTGTTTTCATAGGCAATTTTGTAACCTTCGTTTATTTTAGTTGCGGTAGACCTTTGAGTTGGAGTGTCAACCATATTCAACCCGGCAATGAAAGTCGCACTCATGTTGGGATTGTAAACTATCTCTAAAAGTATATGATTGGCAATTTTATCAGCTAATTGATTAATTTCAATGATTAACCTAAGCCATAGATTGGGATCATTTTCAATTACACGTTGCCAATCTGCCTCTAATGGTATTGTCAAATAGTCACTAGCAATCAAATTGGGTGGTTTAAAGAATCATTCTCGTGTTATTTTTTCTGCATATCTTGGGTACCTGTTTTTTATTTGTTCTATTATTTGTTGTATGTTTTCTAAATTATTATTTTTAGTTCCTTCTAATCGTTGAATTACGGCAGTATGTCCGAGTTTACCTATCATTAGATGCAATGTGCTTGGTATGCCTTCGCAACCGGAAGGTAATTCTGTTCTTGTTTGCAGGCGAGATGGAGAAATTCCGGTAGCTATGTACAAATCTTGGATACTGCCGTCTCTTTCAGCCTTTGGCATACGGGAGAGTTTTTATGCGCAATGATATTTTTGAGATGAGAAATGCAAATTTTAGCCGAAATCATCAGGACTTATTTTTATGGAGCGTTTTTTAAATTTATCTGTTCTAGTTGATTTTAATGTAGTCCGGTCAAAAGTTTTGTTTTTGTTATGACGAAGTTTCTGGTTTCTTTTTGCATACGTTTTGCAAAGTAAGAAATGAATGGGGGGGCAACAAATGTTGTTAACACAATAACGATTACTATTACTGAAAATATTTCAGAGGGCAAAACGCCCAAACTTTTGCCAACAGAGGCAAAGATAAGTCCTACTTCACCTCTTGGAACCATAGAAATTCCGACTAGAAATTTTTCATTCCATGTTCCTTGCGCTACAAAACCAGCGATAAATTTGGTTAAGATAGCCGCGATTCCAAGAATGAAAGCATAAAAATATAACTTAGGATTAAGCAGTGTCCCAAAGTCTATTTGAAGACCGGTGAACACGAAAAATATAGGCACTAAAACAAATCCTAGAGTATCTATCAAATCTTCAACATGGGTATGGCTATGTTTTTCGATGACTCTATTAACCTTTTCTTTTATTTTTCCTTTTAATCCCTTAATTGCTGTCAAATCTTTTACAAATGATGGTTCGCTGAAACTTCTGAAGTGGACCGCATCAAGCACCAAACCAGCGCAAAATGCGCCTATGATTGGAGCTAATCCAGCAAGCGATGCTACGTAGGCGTAAATTAAAGCGAACGAGAAAGCTATGCTTAATTTCATGCCAACATTTGTGTTTATGTTGGCAAAAATGTAAGAAACTGATTTTGCAAGTATATTGCCAAGCGCTATAGCTCCTGCCAAAAACCCAAATGTCTTGATGGCAAGTGATGTTATAAGATTTATGTCTACTGTGCCGTGTTCCGCTATTGCTGTTACTATTGCCAGAACGAAAAGACCTAGCACATCATCGATTACTGCGGCTCCCAAGACTGTCTGACAAGATACACATTTTAAGATTTTAAGATCGGAAAAAATACTAGCAGTAATTCCCACGCTTGTGGCTACAAGAGATGCTCCGATAAACATATAGGTAACAGATGAAGCTTCCGGGAAGAGAATTGGGCCTAAAAAGTACGTGCCAACTAAAAACGGGGCAACTACTCCAGTTGTGGCTACTAGGATTGCTTTTAATCCTACCTTGCTTAATTTGGCAACATTTGATTCAAGACCAATCTTAAAGAGCAAAATAATCGCGCCTAGTTCAGCAAGGAATTTAAACACCTCTTGTTGAGGCATAGTTCGCAAGGATTCAACTCCAAAATAAGCAAGCGCGGAAAGCGTAATGCCAGCAGTTAATTCCCCTAACACCGCAGGCAAGCCTATCTTCTCAAAAATACTGCCAATTTTTCCTGCCATTAGCAAAACAGCAAATAGAAGAAGCAATATAGCGCTTGAATGACTGTTGCCTGCTTCTCCGCTTGTGGCATGTACTTGTTGCGGTAAGATAAACAAAATTGCCAGAGAGATTAAGATCAAAAACTTTTTTATTTTTGTAAGCATAAATTTAAACACAAGTTAAATATTAGCACTTTTGTCAAATTTAAGAAACAGTGACTTGATTAATCAAATTGAGTTGTTTTTCAGAAACCTCAGATAGAATTTCATAGTCAGTGTCAACATTGTTAATTTTTAATTTATTTCGTTGTTTTCTTTAGCGCTTTTTTTTATTACTAATTAAATAAATGTATCAAGTCTAAAACAATAATGTTAACAAAGACAAGAATTATAACATAAAAAAACTTGACTAGCACTAATTCAGAATTACAAAAGATTGAGATAAAAGATTTAACAGCTAGGTGTTTACTTTGATCAATTGGATTTTTGCTTGTAAATTCTCTCTCGAAAATTTTCGATCATTCTTTTTAATCCTTCTTTCAAGTCAATTGTTTGTTTCCACCCTAACGATTCTATTTTTGCAGTATTGGGCAATCTTCTGTCTGAATCGTGATTAGGTCTATATATGTATTTAATTTTGCTTTTCGATTTAGTCATTTTTATTATAAGATTGGCGAGATTGTTAACTGTGATTTCAGTTTTACCACCTATGTTGTAAATCTCACGTTTCTTGCCTTTTTCCATTGCAAGAATTAATCCTTTTACCGAATCGTCAACATAGCATAAAGCTCTAGATTGCGTGCCGTCTCCTTGTATTGTTATTTCTTCGCCAAGCAAAGCTTGTTTTATGAATCTTGGTACCACGCGAGTATCAGAAAGACTCATACCCGGTCCATATGTGTTGAAAAAACGCACTGTAAGCGCATTAACATCATACTTGTCAACATACATAGCAAGAATAGTTTCTCCTATTCTTTTGCCTTCTTCGTAATTTGCTCTCCAGCCCTGAGGATCTACTAACCCAAGATCGTTTTCTGCTTGAGGAAAATAAAGTGGTTTGCCATAAATTTCCGCAGAGCTTGTGTACACGTACTTTGCTTTTTTAAGCTTTGCCAGTTTAAGAGTATTTTGCATGCCTGTTGTGCAGGCATTGATAATTTCTTCGCCGTATATTTTTATATTAGGAGGTCCAGTAGGGCATGCCAGGTTATATATTCTGTCAATATTGATTTTAGAGAATGTTTTTAAAAACTCTGCTGACTCGATTGCGATTTGATAGAACTTGTAATTTGGGTCTTTTAAGTATTTTTTGTAATTTTCCGAGCTTCCAGTAATCATTGAATCCACTACAAAAACTCTGTTTTTTGTTTTTAGCATCTGCTGAACTAAGTTGAATCCTATGAATCCCGCTCCACCTGTAATTAGTATGTTCATATTTTTTATTTTGGTTGGCAGATTTTTGCAAATATACCATCTTTATTCAGTTTTAATCAAATATAGGATAGATTTTGTTTTTTTTAAAATTGCATTTCGCCTTTTTTAATTAAATTTGTATGTTTGCGCTATGTTTGATTTGACTTGGTTGAAATAACTTAACTTTTCAAGATTATATTCTATAAGTTTTATTTTGGTTGGAGTTTGAGTTAACAAACTGACTATTGGTTAAGGTTAATAGTAATTAATATTAATATAGAGAGTAATTCAAAAATAAAATATAGAAATTAAAATAGGTCTTGACATTTTTATTCACATTAAAGTACAATACCAAACACTATATTTTTGAGTTTTCAAGTTTTTCTTCCTAATTAGACATACAAATATAATATAACATATAACAAAAAAACTTAAGACAAATTAAATTTAGTGTGTTAGAACTTGACTCTCCTGATGGGAGAGTTTTTTAGTGAATTTTTGTTTTTTATTCTTTGTTAATTTTTATCTAGTTATTGTAATTAACTTTGATTTATGAATCTGTTTAAACAACCAGTAAAGTTAACACAACAAGGGCTTGATGCTCTTAAAGCTGATTTTGACGAATTGGTTAATGTAAAAAGGCCTGCTTTGGTCGAGAGGCTAGCAAATGCCAGATCTCAGGGAGATTTGTCTGAAAACAGTGATTACCAAAATGCAAGAGATGAACTCGAATTTTTGGATGGTAGAATATCCGAACTTGAAGAAGTTATTAAAAGCGCTGTTATTGTATCTGTAGATGATACTAATACAGATGGCATTAAAGTTGGCACGAAAGTCACAGTAAAAGTAAAAGATAAAACACATATCTATTTTATTGTGGGAGATTGGGAAGCAGATCCGATCCAAAAAAAGATTTCTCATACTTCGCCTCTCGGGCAAGCTTTGATAGGCAAAAAGCAAGGTGAAAAAGTAGAAGTTGATGCGCCTGTTGGCAAATTGATTTATGAGATTATCAGTGTAGAATAGCTTTTTAATTTAAAAAGCCTTCAAGTTTCTAAAGTTGTAATTTATTGCTAAAATAGCTTCATGTACTGGGCAAATAAAATTGCGGATGAAATAATTTCTTCTGGTAAGTATTATCCGTATTGGGTTGATGATATGAAAACTCCTTCGGGTTTAGCTCATGTAGGGTCTTTGATGGGTCCTGTGGTGCATAGCATTATTTATAGATCTCTTAAAAAAAGAGGAGTTGATGTTGAATTTACCTTTGTTATAAATGATTTTGACGCTGTTGATGGTTTATCTGACGATTTAATTCCCGAGTATTCCAAGTATCTTGGTTTTCCATTAAAAGCTGTTCCTTCCCCTGATTCCAAGTTTCAGTCGATGGCTGATTATTATGCTGATGATTTTATCAATTCTTTTAGGGTTTTAGGTGTTGAGGCGAAAATTTTATCTTCATGGCAAATGTATCATGAAGGAAAATTTGATAATGTGATAAAAACAGCTTTAGATAATAGTGAAAAAATTCGCAAGATATACAAAGAAGTTTCGGGTAGCGATAAAGAGAAAAAAGGATGGTTGCCGTTTCAGGTTATTTGCGAGAAGTGTTCCAAGTTAGGAACTACAAGAGTTTATTCTTGGGATGGCAAAAAAGTTAGTTATGTTTGTGAACCAAATCTAGTTGAATGGGCTCAAGGTTGTGGATATCAGGGTGAAATTAGTCCATTTGGGGGGAATGGCAAATTGCCTTGGAAAGTTGACTGGCCAGCGCATTGGAAAGTGATGGGAGTTACTATAGAGGGTGCTGGCAAAGATCATGCTTCAAAAGGCGGATCTTATGATATTGCGATGGCTTTGTGTGAGGCAGTATTTGATTTCCCTAAACCTTACAAATTGCCTTATGAATTTTTGTTGATAGGTGGTAGAAAAATGAGTTCATCTAAAGGGTTGGGGCTTAAAGCGCGTGATCTGGTCAAAATGCTTCCGCCGGTTATAGGGAGGTTTTTGTTTGCAAAGCATAATATAAAAAGGCAGGCTAATTTTGATCCTTATGGAAATATGGCAATACCTGAGCTTTTTGATCTTTATGATCAAGCGCAAAAGGCTTATTGGGAACAATCAGATGAAAATTTATCTGCTATGTTTGAATATTCGCAAATTACCAATAAGATGCCAAAGCCACATTTTGTGCCTAGGTTTTTGGATGTTGTTAATTACTTGCAGGATTCAAAAGTTGACATATATCAAAAGTTTTCAGAGTTAAAAGGCACCAGGCTTTCGCCTTTCGAGAAAAAGGTTTTGAAGGAAAGAATTAAGTATGCCAAAATTTGGATTTCAGTTTACGCTCCCAAAAAGCAGGTGTTTTTGCCTTCAGATACAATTCCGCCGGAAGTTAAAAATTTGTCCAATGCACAATTGGAGTATCTTAAGTTGGTACTTGATTCGCTTGAATCGAATCAAAACCCTGAGGAATTTCAAACCGTTTTGTACAATTTGTCCAAACAAATTAATCTTCCCGCTAAAGAAGCGTTTGGCGCTATATATATTGCCTTAATTGGCAAACCTCATGGGCCAAAGGCGGCTTGGTTTTTGCTGGAGCATATTGAGGTGGCAAAAAGGAGATTTAGGGAAATATTAAATCTATGACACGAGGACAAGTGCTTAATTTTTTACATAAACATGTCAAAAATCAGAACCTTCGCAGGCATTGCTATGCGGTTGAAGCTGTTATGCGAGCTCTGGCGAGAAGGTTTCATGAAAATGAAGAGGTTTGGGGAATAGCAGGCCTTTTGCATGATGCTGATTATGAAGAGACAAAAGAAGATATGCGCGCAAAACATACCAAGTTGTTAATGCAGTGGCTTTTGGATTTTGATGTTGATAGCGACATAAAGGATGCAATTCTTGCGCATGGTTGGAGATATGTTGATGATGCTCTTATGCCAAAAACTAAAATGCAATGGGCGCTTTATTGTTGCGACGAACTTACTGGTTTGATTGTCGCAGTCGCTCTTGTTATGAAAGATAAGAGGTTGTTTTCTGTTTCTGTTGATTCGGTGGTCAAAAAATTCTCTGAAAAATCTTTTACAAAAGGAGCAAATAGAGAACAAATAAAAAAGTGCGAAAGCGCTTTGGGGATACCGCTTAATGATTTTATTGGTATGGCTCTTACTTCAATGCAATCTATTTCTTCGGAATTGGGATTATGACAAAAGATAAAAAAGATAAGCCGTATGACAGATATAAACTGCAAAATGGTCTTGAAGTGGTTCTATACAGTATGGATGAGGTCAGAGCAGTTTGCATTTATTTAGGTCTAAAAGCTGGTGTTTCTAATGAATCCGCAAATCAGGCTGGCACTCTTCATTTTTTAGAACATGTAATTCTTCAAGGACCTGTGAAATATAAAAGCGAATCCGAATTTATCAGATTTGGGGATTATATTGGCGCTACTTATAACGGCATGGTTAGTAATTTTGATACGAAATATTGGTTTACTTGTCCTAGTTCAAAATTAGAAGAGATGATAAATTTTGTTTCTGATTTTTTGAGATACCCTGCTTTTCGGGAGGAAGACATTGAAAAAACAAGATCTGTAATTCTTTCTGAAATATCAGGTGCTAGTAGTTCAGCTGAGAGCAAGTACACAAAAAAGGGAGTTGCATTATTGTTTGGAAGAAACAGTCCATATTCTCTTAAAGGATTTGGAAAAGTGGAAGTTGTGGAAAAAGTAAATCGCAACGATCTGCTTGCAACTTATAGAAAATATTACCAACCGCAAAATATAAAATTGGTTTTAACAGGTAAATTTGATCCACAAGAAGCTAAATTTTTTCTCAGTAAACATTTTGGCGATTGGGAAAGGGGTAAAAAGGTTGTTGATTATCCCAAAATCGAATGGACTTATAAAGTACACCCAAGGATTTTTGTTTATGATACTTTAGGTGATCATGTGGATTTTGAAATTTTTTTCCCTCACTTGGGTTTTATGCAAAGGTCAAGAAAAGATGCTCGGATATATTATTTAATTAACTATCTCATCTGCGGAAACGGGAATGCAAGAGTGTACAAAAGATTAAGGATTGATTTGGGTTTAGTATATCGCGCTGGTAGTGGTTTTAATGTTAGACCTTACGCTGGGGTATTTGGGATCTATGGTGATTCAAAAGTAGAAAATATAGAGATTGTTCTAAAAGAAACATACAACGCGCTGAAGGAAATAGCAAAGGATGGTTTTGAAGAAGAAGAATTTGTGCTGGCGCGCAATTATTTAAACATGAGAATGTATGCCGATTTCTCGGGGATTTTCAACATAGCCAGCGATTTTTTGGATCAGGTAATTGATGATAAGGAAATTTATATGCCAGAAGATTATGAAAAATTAACCAATAGTATTACTCTCAAAGAGGTAAACGAATACACTTTTAAATTGCTTAATTTTAAAAAAGCCAGATTGATGATGTTTGGTGGTAAAAAGAAAATTGATTTGAAAGTTATTCGAAAAGATTTTCTGGAATTTTGTGGATATTAGTTTAAAATTTGCTTTGTGTTTATTTTTTAAATTAAAATGTCTGGCAATCTTTATTTGGACTTGTTAAGCTTAAATGTTTTTTGATTTCAAAATATGCTTGATATTCAATTTATTCGCGAAAATCCCGAAAAAGTAAAAAAAGGAGTTTCAGATAAACAGTATGATTCTTCTTTGGTAGATAAAGTTTTAGTTATTGATAAGAAAAGACGCCAGTTAATACAGGAACTGCAGGATCTTCGTGCAAAAAGAAATTCGATTGCGGATGCTGTGAAAAGGTCAATTGATAAAAGCGAACTTGTCGAAGAAGGGAAAAAAGTCAAAGAAGCAATTCAATTAAAGGAACCGGAATTAGCAAAGCTGGAGGAGGAATTTTTTGAGATTATGAATCAAATTCCCAATCTTCCTGCTTCTGATGTTAGAATTGGCAAAAATGATTCAGAGAATGAAGAAATCAAAAAGTGGGGGGATATGCCGCAATTTGATTTTGAGCCGCTTGATCATCTTACATTGGGTGAAAGTCTTGGTATAATCGATTTTGATTCTGGTGCAAAAGTTTCTGGATCTCAATTTTATTATCTTTTTGGAGATGGTGCTCTTTTGGAACTTGCTTTAGTACAGTATGCTTTTGAAAATCTTATAAAAGAGGGTTTTGTGCCGGCGATTACGCCGGATTTGGCAAAATCAAGGTATTATCTAGGCACAGGATATCTTCCCAAAGGAGATGAAGCTCAAACTTATACTATAGAAGGTCAAGATTTAGGACTTATTGCTACTGCGGAAGTAACTCTTGCCGGTAAGCACGCTGATGAGGTAATTCTGGAGCAAAATTTGCCAATCAAGTACGTAGGTTACTCGCATGCTTTCAGGCAAGAAGCTGGCGCATACGGAAAGTACTCAAAAGGTTTATATCGTGTCCACCAGTTCACAAAAGTTGAGATGTTTATTTATTGCACTCCTTCTGAGTCAAACAAAATGCATGATTATTTGTTGGAATTAGAAGAAAAGCTTTATCAAGGCTTGGGATTACCTTATAGAGTTATCAAACAATGCACTGGCGATTTGGGAGCGATGGCTTCAAGAAAATACGATATAGAAGTTTGGATGCCGGGTAGAAATGATTATGGAGAAGTTACTTCTACATCAAACTGCACAGATTATCAGGCAAGAAACTTAAATATCAAATACAGGACAAAAGATGGCAAAAATGAGTATATTCATATGCTTAATGGTACTGCTATTGCTGTATCCAGAACAATAATTGCAATTTTGGAAAATTATCAGCAAAAAGATGGCTCTGTTTTGATTCCCAAAGTGCTTCAAAAGTGGATAGGCAAGGATAGGATAGTTGCAATCTAAATTTTAGTTTGAAAAATTGACTTTTTTGGTTTTTTGATTTGCTAAACTTGTTTTTCTCTGCCAGTTGTTGAGCTTTTTGTTGTTGCTCTTCCTCCTTGCCATTGTCCATGATAAGTTCGTACTGCTTTTCCTTTGATTTCCACAAAATAGATTTGTGCGAATCTTGCCCCAAGTTCTATTTCAGCATGTTTGGTATTATGGTTAATTAGTCCAAAATAAAGCTCTCCCTGATATCCCGGATCTATCATCCCAGTTCTTAGCATTATTCCTGAACGCAAGAGTGTTGATCTTGGCAATACCATTGCCGCTATGTTTTCGGGCATGTTAACTTTTTCAATTGTTTTTACCAAGTAATAGACGTTTGGTTTAAATAAAAAACTTGACCTTTTATTTTTGTCAAAAATAGCGACTTCTCGCAGATCTGGGGTTTCTCGTTCTTCAATGCCTAAAAACAAACTTCCATCAAGTTCATATACTCTGTCAAGTTGTAAATCAAAAACACATCCCACTGGCGACTCCATGTCCCGTTTTGATAGTCCGGATATTAAATTGCGCTTTTTAATTAATTTTTTCAGTTCCGAATGACCAAGTATCATAATTTATTTATAATACTTTTTACCTTTTAATTTTTCAGGTAGCAAGTTTTCTTGATTGTACATTTTATAATCTTTTCCATAGCCTAAGTTTTTCATTAGTTTTGTTGGAGCGTTTCTGAGTTTAAGCGGTATAGGAAGGTTGCCGTGTTTTCTAACATCGCTTAGCGCTGATTGCAAACCTTCGTATGCGCTTCTATCTTTTTTGGCTGTCGCAAGATAAATAGCTCCATGAGCAAGATTGATGGCGCATTCAGGGTATCCTATTGTCTCGCATGCGCGAAAAACTTCATTTGCAACAACAAGCGCGGTTGGTTGCGCCATGCCTATATCTTCTGAAGCAAAAATAATCATTCGCCTTGCAATATAAAGCGGGTCTTGTCCTGCTGATACCATTCTAGCCAAATAATAAAGCGTCGCAGATGGATTTGATGCTCTCATACTCTTTATGAATGCGGAAATTGTGTTATAGTAATCCTCCCCCTTTTTGTCAAAAGTATACTGAGGTTTTTGCAGTGCTTGTTCAATGTGATTTATGGATATTTGAGAGTCATTAGTAAGATTTGAGGCGATTTCCAAAACGTTAAGTAGCGTTCTGGCGTCTCCATTTGAACTTTCAATTAGAAATTCTTTGGCGTTTTTCTCTATTTGGCATTCTAGTTTATCAAGGGCTTTATTTAGGATTTTTGACAAATCGTTTTTACCAAGTTGAGTAAGAGTTATAACGCGGCACCTTGATAATAATGGTCCAATCACTTCAAAACTTGGGTTTTCAGTTGTTGCCCCGATCAGGATAATCTTGCCTTTTTCAATATATGGCAGAAGTTTGTCTTGTTGTGCTTTGTTGAATCTATGAATTTCATCAATGAAAACAATTGGAGCTTGGCTTGTTTTATCTAAAGAGTTTACAAGCTGTTGTATGTCACGACTTGAAGTGTTTACTGCTGAGAATTCATGAAATTCCCGATTTAGCTCGCTTGCTATAATTCTTGCAAGAGTTGTTTTTCCACTACCAACTGGACCCCATAATATGATAGATGGAAAAAATTTTGTAGATTTTGAGTTTTTAATAAGCGTGTCGATCAATCCTCCCTTGCCAATTAAATGTTCTTGCCCTAAATAGTCTTTGATTGATTTTGGACGCAGTATTTCGGCAAGTGGAGTTTTTGTCATATTTTGCATTTTATATATCAAAAAAGCTGATTAAACCAGTAAAATAAAAAATTATGAAACAGATAAAAGAATTTTCTTTCACTTTTTGGGCAGTTTTAAAAATAGCCGACAAAGTTAACAGGCCGTTTTTGATAGGAGTGATTTTAACTAATGCTTTTTGGGGATTATTGTCATTGCCCGCCTTTTATTTGAACAAGCTTTTAATTGATGAAGTTTTGGAAAATATAGGAAATCCCAATTGGCAATTAGGTATTAATTTTATAATTTTTCTGATAATTGCAAGATTATTCATAGAATTTTTACAGAATGTTTTATCGGGAGCAAGTCAGTTTTTGAAAGAAACTTTTTCAAATTTGCTTTACGATTATTTTGAACGTTCTTTTTCTGCAAAATTATCAGAACTTGACATAGCTACTGTAGATGACCCGGAATTTAAAAACAAGTTTGAAAAAATACAACGCGAAGGTAACCGTCGTTTGTGGGGGTTATTATCGCCATTGTCAGATATTCCAAACTATTTAGTTGGCTTTTTGTCCTCGATTTTTGTTTTGTTCTTTCTATCTCCTATTGCGGTGTTTGCTGTTATATTGGTTTCTATTCCTGAGTTCTTTACTAATTCGCGGATTGTCAAAAAACGTTACGATTTGGCAAACCGAATGTCTCCAATTTATAAGCTTATGGGATGGCTTAATTATTACCTCATAAGAAACAGGAATTTCATGGAATTGAAAATCTTAAATCTTACCCCCTTTCTAACTGAAAAATTAAAGAATGCTCAAGAAATTTGTCAAAAAGAAGAAATTGCTTTGAATGTGGAGCAACAAAAATTGCAAGTTTTAACTATGATTCCTTTTACCATTTTGCAAATTTTTATGTCTGTTTGGTTAGTTGTTCTTACCTTAACCCAAAAGATAACTATTGGTTCATTGCAATTTTATTTATCAACTTTGGTCAATGCTCAAAGGAATCTTGCTTCTTTGGCAAATTCGTTTGTTGCAGTTTATGAAAATTACATCTATGTTAAAGATTTTATGTGGTTTATGTCTCTTAAGCCTTTAATTGATGATTCCAAAAAAGGTGTCATTCCTCAAGATGGGGAGTTTGTTATTAGGTTTGCCGATGTGTGGTTTAGGTATAGAAAAAATCAGAAATGGATATTAAAAGATGTTAATTTTGAACTCAAGCAAGGAGAAAAAATTGCGATTGTAGGAGAAAATGGCGCGGGCAAATCAACTCTGATAAAACTTATTTCAAGATTTTACGACCCGCAAAAAGGCAAGATTACAGTAAATGGTGTCGATCTAAAAGAAATTGATTTAACTTGGTGGAGAGGCAAGCTTGCGGTGCTTTATCAGGATTTTGAGCAATATCCTTTTACCGCAAAGGAGTCCATTGGTTATGGATATGTTTCGGAATTGTCAAATTTGGAAAAAATTGTTTCGGTTGCTAAAAAAACAGGAATTCACAAATACATTAATACTCTTGCAAAAAAATACGACACTCCTTTAGCGCCTGATTTTGAAGGTGGAATAAATCTTTCTGCTGGTCAGTGGCAACGTATTGGGATAGCAAGAATGTTGTTTAGGGAGAAATCCCAATTTGTCATCATGGATGAACCTACAAGCAATGTGGATCCAGAAGCTGAAGAGAATATATTTAATGAGCTTGCTAAACTTTCAAGCGATAAAATACTTATATTTGTTACCCAAAGATTTTCTACAGTGAGAATTGCGGATAGAATCTTTGTTTTGGAAGGAGGAAAGATAATAGAGCAGGGAACGCATCAAGAACTGATGGAACTTGATGGAAAATACAAAAAACTGTACTTAATGCAAGCCAAAGCTTATACTCAGTGAGAATTAAAATGGCAACCTTGTCGGATATTTTAACAGGCAAAAAAGTTTTAGAGAAAACCAATTCTAAGCACAATGGCGAGATTGCAGTGATTTACGATTTTGCATTTGGCACTTATATAAAAGTTGGCGGACTTACACAGTCAGGAAAATTAATTAAAGAAATCTGGGCAACTACGATAAAAAAATCAAAGATAAATAATTTTAGTTTCAAAAGTGGTTTGTTGCTTGGTCTTGGTGGTGGGTCTGTAGTTCATGTATGGAAGCGATTTTGGCCTGAGATGGAAATTGTTGGAGTTGATATAGACGCAAAGATGGTAGAGATGGGAGAAAAGTATATGAAACTTAACACGAAAGAGATGGAAGTAATAATTTCGGACGCTTTTGATGCTATTGTCAATTTAAAATTGCAATGCAGAGTCTTTGATTTGATTGGTGTGGATTTGTATTTTGGGGACTGTTATCCAGATAAATTTGATAATGAAGAATTT
Organism: Patescibacteria group bacterium; assembly: GCA_025057695.1. GTDB lineage: Bacteria > Patescibacteriota > Microgenomatia > UBA8517 > UBA8517 > JANWVB01. Next base: position 8,357 of record JANWVB010000002.1, on the reverse strand, counting down.
CCGAAACTTTTAAAATCGCTTTTAGTAGAGAATGGTGTGGTGGTGTTTAACAGATTGTATTACGGAGATAAACGCCCAAGTTCTGCAAAATTTGGTAGAATACTTGAAAGTGTGTTTAATAAGGTTGATGTTGTTTATCCTGAGGCTAATGTGATGTTTGTTTGCAGTAATTAATAATCAAATATTTATGAAAGAGAGTTATCAGAGGCTAGTTGATTTAGGTATTCTTGAGCCAAATCAATTGTTATTGTTGGCATGGAAAGATGCTTATCCTGATTTTTACAGAATTTATTTGATTGAGAGACAAAATCAACATTGTGAGTATGAATCATTCCCTATAGGAATTGATAGATTGCAAATTGTTGTTTCATATAACACCAATCCATTGCCTAGAGTTGGAGCAAGAGTTGAAAATGAAATTGGATCGCCAACAACGATTGCTGATTTTGGTGCAATTACAGGTGCTAAAAATTGGCTTGAAGATTTGGAAAGGAACAATGTTGCTCATCCTTTTGTTAGATTTGTTAATGGCTTTCGAGTTTTGCAAAGTTCTGCTTTGTATTTGCCTCAAAACTTAATTTACATTGCAAAACACTTTAATAGAGGTGGAGAAGTTTTGTTGCTTGGTGCCAATTCAAATGATAATTGCCCAAAATTAAATACTAGTTTAATTGTTTAATTAAAGCTTTTTTTCCTTAATTTTTAAACAAAATTGCAACTCCTATTGCAATCAAAATTGCAGGCCAAATTCGTTCGAAGTCAATTTTGCCTAGAATGCCAAAGTTGGAAAGCAAAAAGACTACGCCGACAAATATTAGTATAAATCCAAATGCTTGTTTTGAATTTCTTTTTTGAACAGCCTGGTTAAATTTATTAGTTAATTCTTGAGCTTTTGAGTGCATTTCTAATGCATTATCTTGAATATCCTTATTGGTGAGAATTAAGTTATTAGAATTATAGCTTGGCAGTATGATCCATAAGATGATGTATATGAGAAATCCTGATCCTCCGAAAAAACAAAGAAAGATAAATATAATTCTCACAATTGTTGGATCAACATCAAAAAACTCTGCCAATCCTCCGCAAACACCTCCCAAGATCTTGTTGGTTTCAGATCTATAAAGTCTTTTGATGTGTTGGTCATCTTTATTAATTTTATTGGTTTTTTCTTTTGTGTTGTTTTCTGTTGAATTGATTTTCTTTGATTTTTTGACTGTCATATGTGTTTACATATTTTATTTTTTTAAAATCTGATTTTTCAGTGTATATGTTAGCCTACTATTATGCTATCAATCAAATGTAGTTTCTGTTAGAATCTATTCTTGACTTATGCTTAAATTTTTCACAAAACTTCTTGATCTTAACGAAAAAGAAATTTCAAAATTAAGAAAAGTTGTTGATAAAATAAACTCGCTTGAAGATAAAGTAAGAAAACTTAAGGACAAGGAGTTTCCCAAAGAAACTCAAAATTTGAGAAAAAGCGTAAAAGATGGTGAAAGTTTGGAAAATATTTTGCCATATGCTTTTGCTCTTGTTAGAGAAGCTTCAAAACGCGCTTTAGGCAAAAGACACTATGATGTTCAATTGATGGCAGCTGTAGCTCTTTTTCAGGGCAAAGTTGCTGAGCAAAAAACAGGCGAAGGAAAAACTTTGTCGGCTGTTCCCGCTTTGTATTTGAGATCGCTTACAGGCAAAAGTGTGCATTTGGTTACTGTTAATGATTATCTTGCCAGACTTGGAGCAGGTTGGAATGGTCCCATATTTGAATTCTTGGGCTTAAGTGTTGGTGTTGTTATTCAGGAAAATAAATCTTTTATCTATGACAAGTCTTACTCAGATGATTCTCATGGAGATGAAAGATTATCGCATTTAAGGCCTGTCAGCAGGAAAGAAGCGTACCAGGCGGATGTGACTTATGGGACTAACAATGAATTTGGTTTTGATTATCTTCGCGACAATATGGTTAATTCCCTTGATCAGGTAGTCCAAAGAGATCACTATTTTGCGATTGTTGACGAGGTTGACTCTGTTCTTATAGACGAGGCGCGCACTCCTCTTATTATTTCAGCTCCAGATACTGATCCAACTGACAAATATTACAAGTTTGCCGAGCTTGTTGAGAAACTTAATCCAGATACAGATTTTAAGGTTGACGAAAAATACAAAACAGCAACTCTTACAGAGCATGGAATTACAAGGGTTGAAAAAATACTCGGTGTGGATAATTTATACGAAAGCGATTACGAAGCAATTCATCATATAGAGAATGCTTTGAGAGCGAAAACTTTGTTTCTAAGAAACAGGGATTATGTGGTTAAGGATAATTCAATAATTATAGTTGATGAATTTACGGGGAGACTAATGGTTGGCAGGCGTTGGAGCGATGGATTGCACCAAGCTATTGAGGCAAAAGAAAAGGTTCCTATCCAACAGGAAAGCAAAACTTTGGCAACAATATCGTTTCAGAATTATTTTAGACTATATGAAGTGCTTTCGGGTATGACGGGCACTGCCGCCACAGAAGCGGAGGAATTCAAAAAGATATACAAATTGGATGTGGTGGTTATTCCCACTCACAAACAAATGATTCGGAAAGACATGCCTGATGTAATTTATAAAACGGTTCGAGCCAAATATAGCGCTATTGTTGACGAGGTGGAAAAAAGACGCAGTAAAGGTCAACCGGTTCTTATAGGTACCACTTCAATAGAAAAAAATGAGATATTGGGTAGTCTTCTTAGGCGAAAGAAAATTCCGCATAACATTTTGAACGCAAAAAATCACGAAAAGGAAGCTTTGGTTATAGCTGACGCTGGCAAACCGGGAGCTGTAACTGTTGCTACCAATATGGCCGGGCGCGGAGTGGATATAATTTTGGGTGGGGCAATTCCTGAAAAGCCTGAAGGGATCTCCCAAGAGCAATTTGAGAAATCTCAAGTGTACAAAGATTGGAAGGTAGAGCATGACAAAGTAGTAAAAGTTGGTGGACTCCATGTCATTGGCACTGAGAGACACGAATCAAGAAGGATAGACAATCAGTTGCGGGGACGCGCAGGGAGGCAAGGAGACCCAGGGTCTTCCCAATTTTTTCTTTCTTTGGAAGATGATCTAATGCGTATATTTGGCGGCGATCAGATTAAGTCTATTATGGATAAGCTAAAAATTGGGGAGAATGAATCTATAGAAAATAGCTTGATCTCCCGTGTTATAGAACAAGCGCAGATTAAAGTTGAAGGATTTCATTTTGATTCAAGAAAACATGTGGTTGAGTATGACGATGTTATCAATCAACAGCGCGATTTTGTTTATAAACTTAGAAGGAAAGTTTTGGAATCAGAGGATCTATCAAATGAAATACAAGAAAAGCTTGATTCTCAAATAGACAGAATAGCTCTTATATCAACTCTGGAAAATGGATCAATAGATGTTGAGACTTTGGTAAATCGCTTTGTTGAAATAGTTCCGTTTGATAATCCGTCCAGAAAAAGAATGAAGAAAGAAGTGGAAAAGAGATTGCAAGATATTGATCTTGTTAAGGATTTGCTTAAGAAAGCGGTGAGAGATGTAATTGATGCGCGCAAAAAAGAAGTTGGCGAAAGTGTATTTAAACAAATTTGCAAAGTTTCGTATTTGTCATCAATTGACAAACTATGGATAGAGCATATTGACACTTTGGATGATTTGAGAAACAGTGTAAGACTTCGCGCTTATGGTCAAAAAGATCCTTTAGTTGAATTCAAAAACGAAGCTTACATGCTTTTTGAGAATCTTTTGGAAAATATAGATTACGAATTATCGCTTCGATTATTTAGAATACAGGCTTTGCAAATGCCATTTGAACCTCCGCTTGGCGATGCAAAGACAAATTTTGATAATAATGATAATACCGGATTGATTGACGCGACTGCCAATTATGTCGCAAAACAAGGAATGCCTGTGTTTGAAACCAAGGAACAAAAAATTTTAGACAAGGCTTTGTCCGATAGCAGATTAGGCGATGCCGGCAAAAAACAATCTATTTCAAAAGCAAAAATTGGACGCAACGATCCTTGCTGGTGTGGTAGTGGTAAGAAGTGGAAGTTTTGTCACTATCCCCAGAAAGGTTAATATGATTTTTACCAAATTGACTTCAAGACAAATTTTAAGTTTTATTTGTGTTTTATTTACAATATGCCTCATGAAGCTGGACTCCCGCTGGAAGAATGATGGACAAGATTACCAATACTGCCAATCTTGTCATGCAGAAGAAATTTAAAGAATTTACAAGATGGTTAAGGCTTATTATTTATGCGGCAAGTGCGGCAAAGTTAGCGAAAGATCAATAGTAATCGATCTGTCCATAAAGTAGTGAATTGACGAAAAGGGTGAATATTAGCACAAAAACGCAGGTGTTTTTGTGAAGAATAAGCAAAATAAATTTTTATTTTTTGAAAGGACTATATATCCTTTTTCTTACACTATTCCTTTCCTTCCGGACATGTTGAATCAGACGAATATCCAGCACAGGCAGGCTTGCGGGAACTTGAAGAAGAAATTGGCATCAAAGCAAAAAGTTTGATTAAAATAGCCACCGAAGATACCATGGGAGATTCTTGCAGAAAAGGTTCAGACGCGCATAGATGGCATGCTTTTTTGTATTTATTTGACAATTCTTGCGATATCAGAATAAAAGAAGAAGGCGTAGATTATTTATGGCTAAGATCTTAACCAAGTTTTACAAAAAGAGCTTACTTTTGTATTTATTTTGATGCGAGATAGAATCTAAGTCTGTTATTCTTTGGCTCCTGTTAAAGAATGGCAATTTATTCAATGAAATCAAAGTTTTTTTGATTGTGTTACATGTTAAGTAATTGTTAAATCAAATTAATTAATATAAAATTAACTTTTAAAAAAAATTATTTATGAAGAAAAGAAATTGTTTTAATTTTATGTTTAATGCTTGCTGTTGTTGCGACATTGTCTTTTGGTGTTTACTTTATATTTAAAAAATCTGAAGAAGGCAGTTATATTGGTAATAGGTGGGTAAAAGGCAAGACGAAATATTATAGGGTGGGAGGTGGTGATATGTACCCTACTTTTGCTTGGTGTTACCACTATGACGGATTGGAAGATTACGCAAAATCTGCAAACGAAGAGAGTTTTAGGCTAGCTCCAGAGTTAATTCTAAAAGATGAAAATTTTAAGCCGCAACGAGGCATGATTGTTGCATTTAAAAATAGACAAGGGATTGACAGAATAATAGCATTGCCGGGAGACAGAGTGGTTTTGAATAATGGTTATGTGTATGTAAATGGTAGCCTTTTGCAGGAACCTTATGTTATCAATAAAGCCTCTACTTATGGCGAGCTTCGTATTCCCAATTGCAAAGAAGTAGTTGTCCAGAAGATAAAGTTTTTGTTTTGGGCGATAATCGAATTTTTTTTATGAAGATGATGTAAGATTGTTAGGGAGCGACTTGCCATTTATTTCTGATGTCGAGAGTTATTTGCCTTTGGAGTATCAAGACTTTCTCGTTGAGTGGCAAAAAGGGCATTTAGATATCCAAAAAGTTAGTTTAGGTTCGGAACAAGGAATATTGGAAGTTTTAAATATTGTTAGGGGCAGAAGTAATAAATATCCCGTGAGGGCTAACGAGAATCTCAAAAAAATAGCAGAGATTATTGCCAAGGAAGCAGTCAAAAATTCCGATTACGAATATGGTAATGAAAAAATTACCAAAGCCTTATCCCAAGCAAGGTATCCTAAAAAGGTTTTTTACTATGTCTTGCAAGGTATTTACGATAGAGAAAGTTATGAGTTGATGTTCAATTATAATTCGGATTTCAAGAAATGGTTTGTTGACAATCTTGATATTTCTGAAATGGGTGTTGCTACTTATGAAGAAAAGATTGGTGGTTGTAGAAGTGCAGTTACAGTTTTTTTGTGGAATAAAACGGATAAGTAAACTTTACAGGTATAAGAAGTTTTAAAAAATCTCATTCAAAATTCCTGCTTGGTTTTTATTTAAAGCTGATTAGATAGCCAATCTAAGAATTCTTACTTCAAATTCTGTTTTTTGAATGTAAAATGCGACTAAAGGCATGAATTGGTTGTTTTCACAAATTATAATTTTCAAAGCAAGATTCAAGCAAAAAATAAAAACAGACTTGCAAAAAAAGAAAGCCTATGTAAAAAAACTTATTTTTCCCATTAAACTTTTCCCTTTAAAGTTATTGGTGTATTTTATTTATTATTTAGTTCGCATTTTTTGGATTATATTCTATGGAACAATCAAAACGTTTTTTAGAATAATAATTTGGCCATTTAGAAAATGGAAAAATTTTTTTCAAACTATAATCTGGTTTGGTATTGTTGTTTATGTGTTCTTTTCTTTAATGATTATTTCGGATTACATTTATCGGAATTATGGTAGTTATTCTAAATTTTGGTGTGTTGAAGAAAAAGATTCATTTGAACACGAGGTAGTGCGGATTATTAGCGCTTTCAACGAAGGATCTGGATTTTTTATTGCTCCTGACCAAATTGTTACTAGCTTTCATATAATAAAAGGTGATCCAAATCCCAAGGTGATTATGCACGATGGAAAATTGGTTGTTCCAGTAGAAATTAAAGGAAATGAAAGTACGGATGTTGCAATACTTTATCTAAGTGAACAGTACCCTGAAAAAGTTATGAATTTTGTTCATTTTACTGAACTTGTGAAAGGTGAAACATTGTACTCTGTAGGTTATGCTATGGGATCTGATTTAAAGGGAGATCCTACTATTTTGCGAGGTCGTTATTTGGGTTATAGGCAAATTAAAGGGCGTATTGAAACTTACGTACAGGCAGATATAAGTTTAGCGCCCGGGATGAGTGGTGGACCTTTAGTTGATGGATGCGGAAAAGTTGTAGGTATAAACACGTTGAGGTTTTATGGAACTTCTTTTTTTGTTTCAATGACTACATTTGAAAACATGAAAGACACATATACGGATTCGGATGTTGCAAAAATACAGATTGATTTAACAACTCCTGAAGGCGCAGTTTCGGCATTTTATAATTACCTTAAAGTCCAGAAAAAAGAAGACGCGTTTAAATTGTTGAGCAAAGATTATGTCAAGAATACAAATTTTGAAGAGTGGGCTGACAGATTTGCAAATGTTTTAGATATGACGGTCCATTTGGCGAAATTACAGAATAAACGTAGCAATAATGTTTTTGTCAAGTTTACTTCAAAGAAATGGGAGAATAATGAATTGTCCGTACGTTATTATGAAGGGACATGGGAAACTGTTTGGGAGGAAGGAATTTATAAGTTGAAAAAAAGCAATATAAAGGAAGTACCGGTTTCAGATATTGATTGGAGGTGGTTTTATAAAAAAGAGTGAAACTTCAAAAGATTTTAGACTTTGAAGTTTATTATAGTTTGTCAAAGTGTATTTTTTTGAAAGACAATTATTCAAATTCAAGAATTTGCTTGAGTATGAGGTTCGCAAAATTCAAACGTTCTAAGGCAAAAAAGGTAGTCTTCCAAAATTTAGTTTAGAGTAATAAAATTTTATTATGGAATTTTTTCTTGTTCCGATAGTTATTCTTTTAGTTGTTTCAATAAAACAGATTAATCAGTATGAACGGGGAGTGAAATTTACATTTGGCAAATATACAGGGATTATGGAACCGGGTTGGAGATTAGTATTCCCAGTGATCCAATCGTACCAGAAGGTGGATATCCGCACCAAAGCTGTTAATGTCCCTGATCAAGAGGCAATCACAAAGGACAATGTTTCTGCAAAGATTTCGGCAGTTATTTACTACAAAGTCATAGATGCTTCAAAAGCGGTGTTGGAAGTAGAAGATTTTTTCTTTGCGGTTCACCAGTTGGCGCAAACCACAATGCGAAATGTTGTTGGAGAAGTGGAGTTAAATGATCTTTTGGCCAACAGAGATTCTATTGCGGGACGGATAAAAGAAATAGTTGGCGAAACTTCAACAAGTTGGGGGCTTGAAGTCATGTCTGTGGAGCTTAAAGATATTATTCTTCCAGAGAGTATGGTGCGAACAATGGCGAAGCAAGCTGAAGCGCAGAGAGAAAAACAAGCAACGATTATTAATTCCGAAGGAGAAGTTGCGGCCGCTGAAAATTTAGTAAAGGCCGCGTCTCTCATGGCATCTGCTCCTGGAGCTTTGCATTTGAGGACTTTAAATTCCATAAACGATATTTCATCTGATCAGTCAAACACTGTTGTATTTGTGACACCGCTTGAAGTTTTGCGCGCTTTGGAGGGAATTAATAATTTTTTGGCAAAGAAAAATAAATAAAAACATTGAGCTTGAAAATCAAAATTGAAAATACCTCTTTAGCAAAAGCTAAAGAG
>JANWVB010000029.1 GCA_025057695.1 Patescibacteria group bacterium | reverse complement strand
AGCTTATCCTTGGAAAGGCAAAAACGCCATCTGGCAAATGAATGACTTTCTTAATAAACTAATTCAACAATATCCAATCCCTAAAAAACAAGAATGGATAACAACAATAAATTTAAGCAAAATTGAAACAACTAACAATTCATTTAATAAAATTCCAGATGATTGTTCTATTTATCTAGATATCAGGTATATTCCAAAAGATAAAGATAAAATTCTGCACGATTTGAAGGCTTTAATGCCTAAAGATTTCAAATTAGAACAAATTTTGTTTGAACCAGGACTAGATGTTGACGAAAACAACTATTTTTTAAAAAAATTAATGCAAATAACACAAAAAATAGTCAAAAGAAAAGTTAAATTATACGGAGCGCAAGGATCTTCCGATGCTAGGCACTTTACCAGAATTGGCTGTCCTGGAGTAGAATTCGGTCCATACGGTGAAGGAATTGGCACAGATAACGAATGGGTAAGCATATCAAGTTTAGAAAAGTATCATAAAATTTTGGAAACATTTCTTAAGTCAATAAATTAAACAACAAAATGAACTACAACTTACTCAAAAAACTCTGTTTTGCACATGCTGTTACAGGAGATACTGACGAAATAAAAACAGTGCTTATAGAAGAACTCAAATCAAGGGGGATAGCTTTTTATAGAAACGGCTACGGCACGATTATTTTTGGAAACACAAAAAATCCACAAAAACTTATCGCAAGTCATATAGACGAAGTGGGCTTTCAAATCACAAAAATCGAAGAAAACGGAAAAGTGAGAATCTTACCGGTAGGTTGGATATTCGCCAATAGACTTGACCATGCGATTGTGTATGCACAAACGCAAAAAGGAAAAGTAACTGGAGTAATCTTGCATGAAAATGAACTGAAAACAGAAAATCTGACAAGTTTCAATTCCCTATATCTTGATGTGGGCGTTGACACAAAAGACGAAGTCCAGAAATTAGGAATACAAGAGGGACAAACCGGAAGTTACAAAAAAGAATTCATAGAAACCGAACAAAATATTATAGCTTCAAGTTTGGATAACAAAGTCTCTCAATTTGCCGTATTTGAAATATTAGACCAAAATCCGGAATTCCTGGAGGAAAATATGTTTGCTTTTATCACTGATGAAGAAATGCAAGATCAAAGCGCAAATGGTATATGCGATTCATATAAGCCCGATCTTGCCATCGTGCTTGACTACTGTCCAATCCATCAAAAAGTGGGAAATGCTGAAAGTTTGGGTGAAAGTGGCAAAGGACCGCTTGTGATGTATCGTGGAGGAGCGCACATAATACATGAAGATATAAGAAATTTTTTTGAAACAAAAATTGATCTACCTTTTCAAAAAGGATTTTTATCCGCTGATACAGTTCATCAATTAGAACCTTTTAACTTCCAGAACAATGGGCATACAAAAGCGGTAAATGTGTGCGTGCCAGCATTTGGATACCATGGCGCGGGGTACAGTTTAAGGAAAAAAGATATTTATGATTTTTGTAAGTTTTTGATACAAGTTATAAGTCAGAGATTTGAAGTTTAAATCAATTAAAAATTGAGTTGATAGCTACAATCTCTTACACCTAAAAACTAAACCTGGAATCTTATTCCACAACCAGATAAATAGTCCCTGCCAAGGTAATTTATTTGACTTTCGATAACTCCCTTTCCAGTATAACTACAACGCAAAGCCAATTGAAATCCATCTGCCCGGACACGTAAAATATCTGGCATTTTGGGATTTGACTCAAAACTCATTTTATTACCTTCAAATCTGGATAATAACCTTCGTAGGTTTCTCGCAAAAACATCTACTCTAATATTGCCCAAAGGTCCGAGTTCAATTGACTCAGCGGCAACTGATCCTTCCAGAAAATCAACAATCACAATACGCCTAATATTACTCCTGCCCAAAGGATCCAAAGGAGAGGCTAAACTCTCGCTACACCTGTTTAAACCAAATCGGAGAATCCAAGGACAAGATTTATTAACATATTCATCTGCAGTGCGATGCAAAACATGTAAAAACGATAAATCCGCTGTTCCTGGCTTATTATTATTAATAGACTCCCTCCAAACTTCTATCATCTTCAACATAGCAAAATATTCAATAGGATAATCTCTTAGAAAAAGTATTTCTTCTCTATCCCCAAAACATATTTCTCTTCCAGTCACCTGACAAACCAATCTCCGATCTAGAGATGCTAATTTTCCAAATAATACGGAGGAGTTGACAACATTTCTTACGACTCTATCCATTTCCAATTTGACAAAACTAGTATTTTTTTCAGGATATTCAGATATTTCTGCAGACATACAACAAGCGAATTATAACAATCCATTCAAAAAAATGCAAAATATGCCAATTTCTTTCTTATAAAAATCATAGCAATTACTAAAAAGCAAAAAATTATCGCCTAGTCCAAACATTTGGCTTGAATTCTTTTCGACTTTGGATAGCAAATTCGCCTTCCCGACTGCCTAACAGAATTAAATCAACTCTGTTTACTCCTGAATCCACCGCTTCTAAATTCAAAAGTGGAAGTTGTTGTGTACCAAACATTGACCTTAAATGAACAATTGGTTCCCTTTGGGTCCCAGAAACGTAATTGATATTTATTCCAAAAACTTCAACGCTGACATATTTTCCAATCTGAACACACATAGATTGAGCAAGCACAACTTGTCTGGTCACATTTGCCTTAATCTGACGCAACACAAAAAGCTCAGAACCATCACTAGCTTTACTAAAAGGAAAAAAATTTTCTACTTCTTCACTTGCACTAAAATTCCAAGGAAAAGTCGAAGGTAAAGTATCTAAATAATATCTCGCTGATCTTATTAAAGAGTGAATAAAGGATAAATCAATTTCTGCACTACCCCCACTTACTTCTTCCCAAATTCTAATCATTCTTTGAGCCGCCAATACTTCTAAAGCAAAATCACCTTCTTGTTAATAACAAATTAATTGTTGATCTCTTAAAGTGATAATTTTATTAATCTCATCACAAAAAGCAAGAATACCTTCGTTTTCTGATCAGATTTCTTTTGATATGTCTGCACGATTAATTTCTGATTCTCGTGGATTCATAAATCAAGATTAAATTTTAACACTTAAATGCAAAAAAACAACCTTTATAAAAAATTCTGATACTTAAATTCGAATCATATTTGCAAATCATCAACAAACTTGTTACTTTTAGAACATAACTAAAAAGAATTTCTAATTACACCAAAAACAACTTCTAAACCAATCAGGATTAGAATACTTTATCTTATATTCTATACAAATTTCTTATGCCAGAAAGGATAACATGTCATTTGTGCCCTTTGGAGGGTAAATGTCCAAAAACACTGGAAACAAACATGGCAGAAATTGCAAAATTCTTAAACGCTTTTGAAGATTCTTATCCTAATGAAATTAAAATTGCAAGCTTGGTAGACAACCAAGGAGTATTAACATATACCACATCGCCATCTGATAAAGCAAATAGAAGAAGAAGAATGCAAAAATGGCTTTCAAATGAAAATTCTACAAATGATGGCTTTGCATATTACTTAGAATTTCTCTTGGTCCAACTGCTCAAGCAAATGATTAGTGGGAAAAACTTGTCAAACATAGAAGTTACATTAACTCCAACACAACTTGATTGTGTGCATCAAGGAGATGGCAACGGTGGAGACGTGATTATCACACAAGGAAACTATCCTTTGGTTTTAATAGATGTAACTATTGCAAATCTTTCAAAAAAGCAGAATTTTGGCATGCATTACCCAACCGGATCCCCAGTAATTTAATTCTCTATTAGAGAAAATATAGAAGGTGAACACTGTCATAACAGACTTTCAGATTTTATTAAGTATTTCTCTATACGAGCTATAAATCAAGGATTATATCTAAGAAACGGAAAATTCCACCTGCCCAAACAACACCTGCAATTTTTCAAAACATTATTTAGAGATCCTCTTCTCACAGCGGCAGAGAGAAATTTGCAGAAAACAGGAAAAAAGAAACATCATCCTCAAACTCGTAATGCAATGAAAGAAGCTTATGACCTACTACATTTAATTTTTGAGTAGTGTAATCTCTATCATTTTTCTTAAGCTAACAAAAAATAGTAAAATCAAAAAGGAAAAACTTAAGATTAAATTATTTATTCTTCGTCCGGAATTGGTATCACTTCATTAGGTGGTATTTCAGAGCTATATTGACGTACAGATGTAAAACAAGTAACTACTACCACTGTTTTTGGCACCTGGCCACCTTCTTTGTTTTTTTCATCAAGTGGCTCGTAATAAAATTGAGCTCCATAATATCGATTTGTATTAGAACGATAAAAACAAAAATATCTGCTTGCAAACTGGGAATTATCATCATCTCCAAGTCTGACTGGCAGGCAATAGGGCTTAACTTGAGGTACAACACTAGGACCAATTATCTGACTATCCACTAAATTGCCAGGACTAAATTTATATCTAATCTCCACCATAAAACTAAACTCTTTCTGGTTCAGATAATCTTAAACTAGTCATCGCATTTGTCAAGCGTTCTCTATCCCCATGTATCCAAATACTCCCATGACCGGGCAGATGAATAACTAAAATTATATCTTTAAAATCACTAGAACTTCTAATGGCATGCATAAAATCAGGAGTGAATAGCGCAGACAGAGACATCAATGCTCCATATCTGCTCCCACAAGCGGCGTCAATTGGCGGATCAAAAAGCCGAGGCACGCTTACAACTATGTTTGCATTATCAAATTCTTTTGGATTTTTTGTATCTAAATACCAATGAACATGATCAAAATAAATATCAGGAAGACATGTCTGAGGAGGAATAATTGGCATATTACACATTAAATCAGTGTAAGTTTTAAAATAAATTTCACACTCTTCAAAATTCCTTACAATTCGTTCTTTTATAAGGCACATTGCCTGCACCAATCGGGCAATTTCATGTGTTTCAACCGAAGGATCGGCAAATTCGAAATCTCTATCCCAAAATTTTTGAATAACATATCCATCTTCAGTAACGGCGGAAACTGGAATCAAATCTCCATTTTGGGGATCTTCGCTTATATTCCCTTTTTTCCCGCCACTTCTTGTTACTGCTAAAATACCAAGTTCAGAAAGCCAAGCCGCCCTCATACTTTCTCCTAATGCACTTCTATTTATTGCGCGCATTAAAAACTCAGCTCGTCTTGACTGGGTATATAAAGATAAGTCAACTTGATCTTCAATTATTTCTTTTTGCAATAATTCTCTCGCGGCGGCAGACATCTCGCGATGAACTTTTGAACTTTTCCATTCATCCCATAAACAAACAGGTAAAATTTGTTCATGCCTTTTGGTTACCATATATGGCTCGTAATGCATACGCACCCAACGGGCAAGATCCTGATAAATTTCTTCTTCTGATCCTTGCACAACTTTGTAATTTCCTTGCATGCTTGCCCTTAAAACTCTTTTGATATTGTGATTACAATCAACTTCGGCAATTATACCATTATGCGCAGGAGCATTAACCAAAAATCTTCTAGCAAAATTAAAATCAACCTTCTCTGGCAAATAAGAAACAGTGCGAATTAACAAGATTCGGCCGCGAGGTTTAACTAAATTTATGTAAACCTTAAGAACTTTGCTAAAAGTATCCTCATCTTCATCTGCAAAAACCACAACAACATCAGAAGGCACTTGGAAAATATCTTGGACAAAACGCGACATGCCTTGATTTACAATTTTTTCTAATCCATCAAAAATTTTTACTTGGGCGGCATTCTTAACCTCAGTACACAAACCAAAAGAAATAGGAATTTGGTGAGCTTGTTCTGGAGTTATAACTCTCTCGCGATTCATTATATAATTGGGAGAGATATAAAAATGCTATACACAAATTCTTAGAATTTGCAAGTCTGTGGACTTGAGGAGAATCGAACTCCTGTTCCGTGACTGCCAGCCACGTGTCCTACCATTGAACGACAAGCCCAATAAGAAAATTACACTAGATAAATCTGACTATAAACCAAATTTTCTAATCACAATCATAAAGATCTTGCTAAAATGAAAAATAACCAGCCTAAAGACCTTTAGCAATTTCAGAACAATTTAAATATAATCATATCAAACATGCAAAAATTTATAAACTGGGTTTACAATTCTTCTATATTAATAACGCTATTTATAACTGGAGCATGCGTATTAATCATAGAAGTTGTAGCTGTCAGATTATTATCCCCATACTTTGGGAACACTATATATTCATACTCGAGCATATTAAGCGTCATTCTGGCGGCGCTTTCTATTGGTTATTATTACGGAGGCAAAATAGCTGACAAAACGAAAGATGAATCATTGTTTTATAAAATAATAACAGTATCAGGGCTGGCAACAGGCTCGCTTTTTCTAGTTTCGTTTTTCATACTGGATAAAATAGCCAATAACTTCTCGATCACAACAGGACCATTGATTTCCTCTATAATTCTTTTTTCAATTCCAGCGTTTCTGCTGGGACTTTTGTCTCCATTTGGCGTTACTTTGGAAAATCACAAAAAGAAACACACCGGCGTAGGGACAACCTCTGGAAAAGTATTTTTTGTTTCTACTTTGGGAAGCATATCCGGAAGTCTTCTGGCCGGATATTTTCTGATACCATTTTTTGGTGTTTCGAATATATTTGTAGGAGTTTCTCTGGTGCTAATTTTAATTGGAACAATTGGCAACCTACGAGTAAAAAAAAACACAATTAAAACCAAAAACATAGTTTTTGGGATATTTTTCTTTAGCACTCTTCTTGCATACTCAACCCTCCAGAAAGAAAATTTTGTTTACTCCAAAGATGGCATCTATGAAAAAATAAAAATCATAGACTCAATCAATCATGAAAAAAGACCAGTAAGATACATGATTCAAGATAGATCATGGTCAAGCGGAATTTATTTAGACACAAAAGAATTGCTTTTTGAGTACACAAAATTTTACGATATAAATAAAATCATAGGACTAACACCTAAAAATGCTTTGGTAATAGGATCAGGAGCATATTCAATACCAAAAGCACTTCTAGTAGAATACCCAAATATAGAATACATAGACACTGTAGACATAGAACCAATATTAGAAGATATCGCGATAAAATACTTTGATTTCAAACCTGATCCTAAAATAAAAAGTCACATAAAAGACGGTCGAGTGTTTGTAAAAAATTCAGAAAACAAATACGATTACATTTTTATAGATGTTTATCAGACTTTTTATTCTATCCCAGCGCATTTCACCACCAAAGAATTTTTTCATGAAATCAAAAGAAAATTAAACAACAATGGGATTGTGATAATGAACATAATTGCTTCAATTGACGAAAGTGAAGGAGACAAACTTCCAAAAGGGGTATTAAAAACCTTTGCAAGTGAATTTGAAAACTCGCATCTTTTTTTTGTTGAAGGCAAGAACATAAAAACAGTGCAAAATCTTATAGTAATTGGCATTAACTCGCCAAAAGAAATAGACATAAAAGCGCCAATGCGATTTGTAAATAATCTTGAAGAAAAACACATTCCAATTGCAAAGCTTGAATTGTCAAACTATCAAATATTTACAGACAATCATGCTCCAATAGAATATTTAAGCGTTAAGATGTACGAAAAAACAATGAAACAATTTAAATTTAATCAAAAAAATCAAGAATCAATTTTATTAAAGCAAATTAGTGATCAAGTCGCGTTTGGACCAAGATACGTAGGTTCTGAAGGACAATCAAAAATACACCAATACTTGATAAATAATCTTCGTGAAAAAGAAGTAAAAATTATTGAACAAGATTTTGTTTTTACCGGCAAAAATCAAGATTACAAAGGGAAAAATATCATTGCTCAAATAAATCCTCAAAACGAAAGGAGAATTTTAATAGGCAGTCACTTTGACACGCTTAAAATATCAAAAGATACAGGCAAACCAATGATTGGAGCAAATAATGGAGCAAGTGGGACAGCGGTCTTACTGGCAATTGTTGAAGAATTAAAAAACAAAGAAAACAAACTGCCAATTGGAGTAGACATAGTATTTTTTGACGCGGAGGAAGGAGATCCTGACATACCACCATGGGAAAATAGTTGGATGCCTAAAGGATCAAAACACTTTGCGGCTAACATAAACACAATTTATCCCCAAAAACATCCTGACCATGCAATAATTATAGATGTGGTATGTGGCAAAAACCCAAAGTATTTTTATGAAATCAATTCCGCAAAAAATGCAAACGCCCAAATGAAAAAATTCTGGCAAATAGGGAAAGCAAAAATGCCTAGTTCGTTTATTCAAACTGAAAAATATGCTGTTATAGATGATCACACTGCATTAATAGAAATCAAAATACCAACATTTTTAGTAATAGATATGGATTACAAATATCTTCATAGCTCAAATGACACCATTGAAAAATGCAATGGGAAAAGTCTTACGAACATGAAAGATATATTAATAGAGTATATTTACTCTATTTGATATAATTCAAATATCTAAAATGGACGGTTAGCTCAGTTGGTAGAGCATTCCCTTGACGTGGGAAGGGTCACAGGTTCGAGTCCTGTATCGTCCACAATACAAAAATTTTTTTTAGGATACCTGCAATTTCGTTGCCTAAAAATTAATCTTGCTTTAATCCTATCAACTCAGGGGTTGGCACCAAATTATCATCTTCCAACAACTGTTTTACAAACTTTTGATATTTGGCAAGATAAAGCTTCAAAGATGGGACTAATTGAATAGTAAACAACTGATCAAAACTAAAGAATTTTATCTCTTGTCCTTCATCCCCAGTGTGCGCAAAATTTTTGGCTTCTTCCCCGCTTACACGCGAGAAAAAAACATTGACCACACTCAAATCCAAAAAATCAATATGATACCCAAGATAAATTAAACTTTTAGGAACATAGCTTACCTCTTCCCGCAATTCCCTTACAATAGTTTGATGCGGAGATTCTCCATTTTCCGCACATCCTCCCGGCAAGGACCAACAATTGGGATTTGGTATCGTCTGGATATTATCTCTCAAAAAAAGAAGAACTTTTTTTTCTGAGATTATTATTGCCACACTTCCTTTCATACCTGTCAAGTATATATAATAAAACGTAAAATATGAAACAACCAAACATAAAAAAGCCAATTTTCAAGTTAATCAAAGAAGGATTTTTTGCCGGAATAGGCTGGGCAATAGGGGTAACGGTTGGCTTTGCCATCGTGTCCACAATCATTGTTTACTCGCTTCAACTTGCAGGTGGTATTCCTTTTGTGGGTAAATTCTTTGCGCGTATAGTGGAATCTACTATCATAAATCTTGAACACAGATCTACAAATAAATAGATCGCAATATAATTTTTTTAAACAAAGCAAGATAAATATAATTTGTTTATCAAAAATGAATAAAATCAGCAATCAAAAAACATTGCTACTTGAGCTTAATATGCTCAAAAAATATAATTAAAATGTGTTTAACAATTTTAAACTGCCATCTGTGGGTCGAAGATTTAATGAAAATCGATAAAAATAAATTGAAAGTTATATTACACCAAAATACTAAAAGCATCTTTCCTATTAATGAAAAAGACACAAATAAAATCTCAACAAAATCTTGACAAACTCAGACACTCCTGTGCTCATTTGCTAGGCGCCGCAGTACTTGAACTATATCCTAACGCGTTACTCGCCATCGGGCCATCCATAGAAGATGGCTTTTATTACGATATTGATTTTGGCGAAGATAAAATTGCAGACTCTGACCTTGAAAAGATAGAAAACAAAATGCGCCAACTAGCGCCAACTTGGGAGAAATTCGAAAGAAAAGAAATCTCAGAAGAAGAAGCCCTCAAACTATACTCAAAAAATGTTTACAAACAAGAACTTATCAAAGAGTTTGCTCAGAAAAAAGACAAAATAACAATTTATAGCTCCGGCAATTTTACTGATCTTTGCCGAGGAGGACATGTAGAAAATCCAAGCCAAACACTCAAATACTTCAAACTCACTTCAATTGCCGGCGCATATTGGAGGGGGAATGAAAAAAATCCAATGTTAACTCGAATTTATGGGACAGCGTTTTACAGTCAGGAAGAATTAGACACATACCTAAAACTAAAAGAAGAAGCAAAAAAACGAGATCATAGAAAAATTGCCCAAGAATTAGATCTAATTGTATTTTCTGATCTGGTAGGATCAGGACTTCCGCTTTATACACCTAAAGGCGCAATTCTCAGATCTTTAGTCTACAACTACAGCAGGCAATTAAATCAAAAGATTGGTTATGGCGAGACATCTCTGCCGGGATTTAACCGTGCAGAATTATTCAAAATATCAGGACACTATGAAAAATATAAAGATGACATGTTCAGAGTTATATCAAATTATTCAAAGGATGAATTCTTCCTAAAACCAATGAATTGCCCTCAACATTGCGCTTTATACGCTTCGCGATCTCATTCTTATAAGGAGTTGCCAGTTAGATTCTCGGATTTTTCTATTTTGTATCGCGACGAGAAACCAGGAGAACTAAACGGGTTGCTAAGATCGCGAGCATTCACTCAAGACGATGGGCACGCGTTTGTAAGAGAAGATCAAATACAGCAAGAATTTGAAAATGTGCTAAAAGCAATCAAAGAAGCCCTTAATACCTATGGGTTTGAATTTTGGATGCGACTCTCGCTTAGAGATCCCAAAAACAAACAAAAATACCTAGGCAATGATCAAGTATGGGAAAAAGCCGAAAACGCTTTAAAGAACTTAGCACAGAAACACAAGCTCGATGCGCTTGAAGCACCGGGAGAAGCAGCAATCTACGGCCCCAAACTGGATTTCATGGTAAAAGATTCTCTTGGCAGGGAGTGGCAGTTATCCACAATTCAACTTGATATGATAATGCCCAAGCGCTTTAACCTATACTACATTGATGAAAAAGGCAACAAAAAAACTCCTTATATGATACACAGAGCGATTGTGGGATCTGAGAGATTTATTGGCATTCTTATAGAGCACTTTGCCGGCTCCTTCCCTGTATGGTTATCTCCTATCCAGGCAAAAATACTGCCAATATCTCAAAAACAGCATGAATACGCAAAAGAATTGCTAGAGAAATTAATAGAAATTGGCATAAGAGCAGAAATTGACGATCGATCAGAAAGTTTAAACGCAAAAATAAGAGACGCTCAATTGCAAAAAATTCCCTACATGTTAATAATCGGAGAAAAGGAAGAAAAGCTTGGGCAGATTACAATCCGAATGCGCGACGGAAACAATATTGGACAAACGGAAATATCCGGTTTTATAGATAAAATTTTAGAAAAAATACAAACCAAATCTTTGTCTTTATCCTTGTAAAGAAATTGAAAAATTTTAAATAAGATTTCTGACATTGAAATTTGGCAATTAATAATTTAGCTTATAAATGTGGAGGAAACACAATTAGAACAAACAAAACAAAAAACAGAAACTATAAATCCTGAAAATGCCATAAATAAACTTCTTGAAGAAGCTCCCAACATAACAAAGGCGGTTGACTGGTATCATTATGGCAAGAAAAAAGGACAAAAAAGAAGGTTTGAATTAAATGAAGAGAGTCAAAATGCAATTGCTACCCTTTCAGAAAAATTAGCCAATGCTTCTTTCACGGAATTGCTTGAAGCATACCAAGAGATAAAAGAAGTCTCCTATGAATTAAATAACTCAGAAACCACCCATGTTCTTCAAAAAAAGGCAGTTCTGAGATCCATAAGAGGGGTAGTTGAAACAAGACTTAGGTACAAGGTGCTTGATAGTCTTGAGGACAAACCAGAAGAAAAAGCAAAGTTGTTTGAAGAAATTGAGGAATTAAAAGCAAAAAGAAAATCGGGAGATAAAAGGGCATCGACAATGAATGCATATATTAGATATGCTGAGAAACTTGCAAAGAGCGAGAAAAAAGAAAAAATAAACACTGATCTTGCAAAACGCATAAAAAAGCATTTAGGCAGATACGCTCTTATCATTTTGACAGTCTTAGAAGTGGAAACAATTCCGCCAAGAGCACCTAACTCAAGTATCAATCAGCCACAAACAGCAAAGGCAAGAATTGAATTTCAAAAACAAGCTGGTGAAAATATGCCAGAATTATTCAAAGATAACTTGATGGATTTATTAACCCAACAAAATAATCAACCACAAAACGAACCATCTGATATACAAATAGAACCAAAGGCACAACAAGTAATCCAAGAATCCGCAATAAATGAAAATGATACTCGAAATACCAACCTACGACATGCCCCAGATAGCTCAATTAATGAAGATGAATATTCAGAAGAACAAGAAAAAGAAGTTGAGGCTGAAAAAAATGAAAAAGTTAAACTTGATGAATTTGACTTAAAACAAACAGGAAGAATATCAAAAGAAAAAATTATAGAGATCCTAAAAGCTTATAACGCAGATTATGAGGACAAGGAATCACTAGCAAGTTTTTTTCTCGACATGGAAAAGAAATACGGTATAGGAGCAGAGTATATATAATTTTATTGGCAATACAAGGAACTAGACTAGGAAACGATATTGCAACAGGAAGAGCAAATCTTGCTGGTGAAAACAATTGGTTCAATTATGGTAAAAGAGACAAAAATGGAAAATTTCCAGACTGGGAATCTGTGACCAAAAACATAGAAACAGTATTTTGGCAAATCGCAAGATATAGAAATGAGTGGGGGATAGGAGAAAGACCTCCACATATACCTAACAATCTTTGGAGGGAAGTAAAAACTTTTCAAGATGCTCTTGAAATTTTTGCCCCAAGATTTGAAAACCCCAACTTAGACGCCAGAATAGAAAATGGAATAAGGTTTATTCAAAATGTAAGAGACATAAAACCATCTAGCCAAACAGAAGAGACGCAACTACAAAACAACACAACAAGTTCAGATGAAATTGAGATAAATAAAATGCGATAAAGCTAACACAAAAACAATTACTGGAAATTTTGAATAATAATGCTACAATAAAACTTGTTAACTTTGAAAAAGGCAAGCTTCTCACATCACTGGCGTATAAATCATCAAATTCATGCCAAAGAGTTGCGAGTTTTGGACTCAAGCGGCAAGCAAATTGGTATAATGACGCGTGAGGAAGCTCTCAAAAAAGCTTTGGAAGCAAATGCTGATCTAATAGAAATTGCTCCCAACGCTAATCCGCCCGTTGCCAAGATTGAAGATTTTGGCAAATTTAAATACAAAGAAGAAAAAAAGATTAAAAAAGCCAAAAAAGGGGTAAAAAAAGGTGATACGAAAGAAATTCGGTTTACTCCCTTTATTGGTGACGCTGACTTTGAGACTAGGATTAAAAGAATAGACGAATTTTTCAAAGAAGGAAACAAAGTTAGAATAAATGTTAGGTTTTCAAACAAACAAATGGGTAGCAAACAGTTTGGCTATGAAATAGTCAAGCGAGTCATTAACTCTCTTAATGGGAGAGCAAATTTGGACATGGAACCAAAATTTCTGGGAAGAAGTTTGATAGCGGTAATATCGCCAAATAACAAATCAAAAAAACAAAGCGAAAATGCCAAAACAGAAAGCGAAAAAGTCTCTATCTAGAAGATTTAGAGTTACCAAAAACGGAAAAGTACTAAGAAGACAAGGTTTCCGTGGGCATCTTAATGTCAAAAAAAGTTCAAAACATAAACGAGCCTTAAAAAGAATTGTGCAAATGCAAAAAGTCTACTCAAAGAAAATTAAAAAAGCTCTTGGTTTAGAATAACCTTGAAACAAAATTAGAAATATGACACGAGTAAAATCGCCATCATCAAAAAAACACCGCAAAATACTAAAACTTGCTAAAGGATTCAGAAATGCACCGCGCAGACGCTTCCGCGCCGCCAACGAAGCAGTGCTTCATGCGGGGCAATACGCTTATAACGGAAGAAAGAAAAAAAAGCGTGATTTAAAGAGCTTGTGGATAATAAGACTTAACGCCGCAGTAAGAGAATACGGCCTTAATTATTCTCAATTTATCGCAAAACTTAAAAAGGCAAAAATAGAAATTGATAGAAAAATCCTTGCTGATATTGCAGTAACCGATCCTGAGAGCTTTAAGCAAATTGTTGAAAAGGTTAAGTGAGACACTTTAATCAATTCTTAATTTATTCTTATGCTGATTAAGAATTCTTCATACTAGTTTTTAGTTAAATCAGAACACATCATGCTTGATCTCATACAGGCACTAAAAAACCAAGCCCTTCATCAAATTTCTGCTTGCCATACCAACAATGAGCTGGAAGAAGTTAGGGTACGTTACTTCGGCAAAAAGGGAGAAATCACAAAACTTCTGAAAAAACTGCCAATAATTAATCAATCTGAACGCAAAATTGCAGGGCAAAATTTAAACGAGATAAAAGCGCTTTTATTGAAAGAAATAGAAAGAAAAAAAGCTGATATCGAAAAAGAAATTTATCAAAATGCGCGATTTGATCCCACAGTACCGGGGATTGAACCACAAATAGGACATACG
>JANWVB010000028.1 GCA_025057695.1 Patescibacteria group bacterium | reverse complement strand
CTTGATGTTTGGGAACATGCTTATTATCTCAAATATCAAAACAAAAGGGCGGATTATATAAACGCTTGGTGGAATATCATAAATTGGGAGTTTGTAAGTGATAGCTTGTCAAGAGCAAAGATATGATTTGTTTATATGCTCGATATATCAATAAATTCTCTCTTCCCCGAGTTTGTGTCTTCTGAATCTTACAAAATATTAGTTTTTATTTTTGTTAGCATTTGGGTAGCTGTATGGAAAGGATTTGCTCTTTGGCATAGCGCGCGTCATAACCAAAAATGGTGGTTTTTGGTTTTTATAATTTCAAACACGCTAGGTGTTTTGGAAATAATATATTTGTTTTTCTTTCAGGCTCACAACCCCTGGAAAAACAAAATTGTTAGCAAGACGACAACTACTGAATTTAGTTCTTCAATAAAGAAAGAAAAAAGAAATTCAAAAAAGTCATAATGTATGCTTATTTTAGGAATTGATCCCGGCACAGCCACAACAGGTTTTGGGATTTTAAAGGTAAAATCTGATAGCGATTTTGAGGTTGTTGATTTTGGATTGATAGAAACAGAAAAGAACACCAATACGGCTGAGAGGCTTTTGCAAATACATCTTAAGATAAGCAAAATTATTGCTTCTTATAATCCTGATGTTTTAGCAATGGAAAAAATATTTTTTGCCACTAATGCAAAAACTGTTATACAGGTAGGACAAGCACAAGGTGTTATGCTTTTTGCCGCGGCTCAAAATTCTATTGATGTTTTTGAATACGCCCCAGGCACAATTAAGAAACTAATCTCAGGCAATGGCAAATCTGACAAGAAACAAATGCAAAAAGCTTTGAGGAATTTATTTGGCGCTAAGATAAGAAGTCGACCTCACAAAAAAACTCATTTTGACAACGCTGTTGACGCTCTTGCAATTGCACTAACGCATGCGTTAAGGTTACGAGAAAATGGCGCTGAAAGTATTCAAGAAAAAAAATGCATTAACAATCAAGAGAAAAAGGCGAGGCAAAAGTAGCAAAGTATGTTGGGAAAAAGCTGAGGATATACAAAAGAGAGTTGATGATTTGGTTGACTTACTTAATTTGAACTGGATTGACAAAGAGAGGGTTTTTTGTTTTAGGTCTTATTCTTCAAAAGCAAAGGCATATGCTAGGATTTGGGGTTTTAGCAAAATATGGCAAATGGCCTTATCCGAAAAGCCAGCTTATTCTCTTGAAGTCTTGTCTCAGCACTTTGATAAGTTATCGGAATTGGAGCAAGACAAAGTTCTTTTGCATGAGCTTTCACATATACCTAGAAATTTTTCTGGAAATTTAGTGCCCCATTACAAAAAAAGTGGCAAGTGCAGTTTTCATTCAAAAGTTGATCAGCTTTTTAAGTATTACATTAGTATGAAAAAAGATAAGAAAGGTTAAAAATTAGATTAGACTTTGCAATCATGACCAATATGAAAACTGTGGTTTTGCATGGAGAAAATACATTAGCAAGCTTTGAGAGGCTGAGTAAATTTATTGATATTGCAGTCCAAAGAGGTTGGGAGATAGTGCGTATTAATAAGGCAGGAACAAGTTTATCTCAGGCGCTTAGATCCCAAAGTCTTTTTAATAACAACAAATTGTTTGTCGTGGAAGATATAAGATTCTTGTCAAAAAAAGATTATGATTATTTAAAAAGAACCGACATAGACGCAAACTTGGTAATTTATTCTGACAAAGTTTTAACTAAAAATCAGATTTTGTCTTTTCCTAAAAACACTAAGTTTGAATCTTTTACAATTCCAAAGAAAATATGGATGTTTTTGGAATCCATATATCCTAAAAATGCTAAATCTTGCTTGCGGCTTTTTCAGCATGTTTGCAAAAACGAGGCTCCGGCTGAGATGTTGCTTGCTTTGATGGCAAGACAAATGCGCGATGTTTATTTGTATAAAATGGGCATGGGGAATTTGCCTAATTGGAAGGCGGCAAAAATAATTAGCCAAGCCCGGAAGTTTGAAGATAGCGAAATTATTTTGCAGATTTTAGATGAATTGGCCAAAATTGATATCAAAGTTAAAACTTCAAATGCGGATCTTGAAGATGAGCTTGCGTTTTTGTTGGTGCAAAAATTACAATGAACCTTAGAAATATGCCTACAGATCCTTCTATATTTAAAGCCTACGACATCCGAGGCGTATACCCTGAACAAATAGATGAAGATACGGCTTATAGAATTGGTCAGGCGTATGCGCAAGTTTTTAAGCCGGAGGGAGAAGTTTTGGTGGGACACGATGTTCGTTTGCAATCAGAGAATCTAAAAAATAACTTAATCAAAGGGCTTGTTGACGCTGGTGTTGATGTTTGCGATTTTGGTCTGATTTCTACCGAAATGCTTTATTTTGGTGTAGGCAATTTTGGATTTGCGGGTGGTATACAAGTTACAGCTTCCCATAATCCGCCTGAATGGCATGGAATGAAAATGGTGAAAACAGGTGTCGCGCCAGTAACTCCGGAAACTGGTGGCAATGCCATAAAAGAATTTGTTTTGTCAGGTAATTTAGCAAAAGGGAAGATTTCAGGAAAAGTTAGAAAATATAATGCCGATGATGAATATTGTGATTATTTACTTTCAAATTGGATTGACACAACCCGAATCGCTCCTCTTAAAATTGTATACAATCCTAATTTTGGATACGAAGGAAAGTTGTTTGAGAAAATTGTTGCAAAAGGTAAACTGTCTTTGACAATTATCCCTTTGAACGCAAATCCAGATGGAAGTTTTCCAAAAGGCAGGCCTGATCCTTTTGTGCCGGAGAATAGACCGGAATTTACTAATTTAGTAAAAGAAGAAAATGCCGATCTTGGGATTGCTTGGGATGCGGATGCGGATAGAGTGTTTTTTTGCGCTGATGGTGGAATTTTTTTAGAGCCATATTATGCAAACACTATTTTAATTGAGCAAGCGCTTAAAAAGTACCCTAAGGCGAAAATTATTTATGATCCCAGATACACCTGGGCACTTTTGGATGCCATTAAATCAAACGGAGGTGAACCTGTTTTGGTCAGAGTTGGGCATTCTTACATAAAAGAAGCTATGAGGTTGCATAACGCTGTTTTTGCGGCTGAATCAAGCGGCCATACATATTATCGCGATTTTTGGCATGCCGATTGCGGTCTTATTCCGGCGCTTCAACTGATACAGTATTTGTCTCAAAGTGGCAAAAAACTCTCTGAAATAATTAAGCCTATTATGAAAAAATATGTTGTCTCAGGCGAGATAAATTCAACCGTTGTTGATGTTGTAGCTGTTTTAACAAAATTAAAAAACAAATATTCGGATGGCAAAATTTCTGAGCTTGATGGACTGTCGGTAGAATACGAAGAATTTCGTTTTAATGTTAGAGCCTCAAACACAGAGCCGTTGCTAAGGCTAAATTTGGAAGCAAGATCTCAGAAGATGATGAAGGAGAAAAGGGATGAAGTGCTAAGTCTTATTAGATCTTAAGGTAATAATTTTTGTGATTTGCGCAAGTTCAAAATAATTTGTTTTAGTGATTTTGACTTAGCGATTCTTAAATTGCAAGTTTGCTTTTTGTATCTAAAAAATATTTAAGTGATTTGGTTGCAACACAAGTAAAACAACAAGTTGTTATTTTATGTTTTTAGGATAACTATTGATATTGACGCAAGTCAATAAAGATTTTAGCAGATGAGATTTCTCTGTATGCTTATATTCTTGCCAAGTATTTGATTTTTTAAAATTTAACTGTTTTAACTTCAATAGAATAAACTCCGCGTTCGTAAAGAGCGTGCCTTAATGACTTTTCGAATTCTTTTTTATTGTGGTTAGCACATATTACCAGATCTGAATGCGCGACGCTATTTTCCGGATAGGTATGAATTACAAGGTGGGATTGAGCGAGAATATATACGAGAGTAATTCCTGCTAGATTAAAAATGTGGCACATCTTTTTAACTACTTTTAAATCCAAATCAGAAATCATGATGTCTGCCAACTCTTCAACGAACTCCAAAGAGCTATCGAATGGCTTTATTTTTATAAGTGCAACAAACTGTTTAATCAGTGGTATAGATTGGTTTGTCATACCTTCCTCGTATTAAAGGTTTTGTCTTGGGTGTAATTTTAGCAATATATAACGAACTTGCGCTTCCCACAGATTCAGCCCCTTCATATCTATTGAATCTATCAAACACCCATCTTAGCATTAACCCTGAATCTGTGAGGACCTTCTGAATCGGCAAAAATCGCTCTTTAGCTCTATAACTATTTCCATAACAGACATAAATTCTGGCTGTTTGGTTCTGTCTATCAAGTGTTTCTATTGCCCTTGAAACAAATAAGTTTATTCCTTTTGGCGTATAAAGTGGATCGGTAAACACTGTATCGAATTTGCCTCTTAAATTAGCAGGAATTGATTTTCTTAAATCGTGTTTTATTCTTGTTTTATTCTTTTGATTCCTAGGTTAAGTTTATCTGAAATAGTTCCAATATTGTCTAAAATCCTCCCATCAATATCTATTACCGCTATCTCTTGAGCCAATTTAAAGTTTGCAATCGCAACAGAAGTAAAGTCGTCATCACCCAAAAACAATATTCTTTTGCCCTTCACATCTCCCAAGAAGTCAAGTAATGCAACTCTTTTTACTGTAGTTTCTATAGTAGCTGTAAACTGGTCATAGTTTCTCTTTGGATATGGTATGTTGTTTTTGTAATACGAAAAAAGCTTGATTGATTGCCAATAAAGATCGCTCTCAACTAAATTTTCCAAAAGATTTTCTTCTGTAAATTAGCTATCTCCATACAATTTATACAACATCTCAAACGCCTCTTCCTTCAAAGAAGTTTTTCCTGTTGGTGGATTTAAATAAATAGATAGAGCTTTTTTATTTGATTTAGAGCGTTTTTAGATACTCCCACTTTTTGGACAAGTTTGTTGTTTTCTATAGCTTTGTCTTTTAGTAAATACCAAAATACATCCACACCTTCTTGATTGGCACTCCTGTTTTTTTGAAACTTCCAGAAATTCTAAATACATCTTTTCTTTTTCTCCCATATCTAGGCTTATTTTATCAAAAAACTCGCCTGCAACCATCAGCAATGAGTTTAGACAGCATTTAGTGATTATTGTTATTGTAGAGTTTTTAGAATGCTAGTATGTCCAAGCTAGTTTGCAACCTAAAGTCTTTCAATTTTTTTCTCTTGACAATAACGCTTTTATCAGTTTGAAACTATTTTTGGTTTCAATGTTTTACACATGTCCTTCAATAGACCTTTTAATTGCGCAAAAATTGTAGTAGGAGTAGCGGTTTAAAGGTAGAAGTCGTTAGAATTGACAATCAAGTTGGGATTAAATATTTGGATGAAAATGATTTGAGGAAAGAAGTGAGAGAAATTGTTGAAGTAAGACTTGGCGATAGTGATAAAAGTACAGTTGATATTAAAATAGTAAAAATTTTGCCTAGCAATTTTGATTAGCAAAAGGAAAGTTGGAATTAAAATAAAGTATATTGTATTTTTAGAAGAAAAGTATCATCATGAGTTTGAGACATGACTTCCTCGATTTTGCAAAAATTTCAAAAAGTTGCCGATACTATTCGCGCTTATCCACATCAATTTACGCAGGTTTGGGATCAAGTATATGATTTGTACTTGCCCGATGATTACAAACAGATAGATAGGCTAGTTTTTTGTGGGATGGGAGGCTCGGCGCTGGGCGCTAGAGTTGCGGATTCGCTTCTGATGGATAGTTTGCGTGTTCCTTTGGAAATATTTAACGGTTATACAATTCCAACATATACGGATGAAAAAACTTTGGTAGTTTTGTCTTCTTATTCGGGCAATACGGAAGAAGTTATAGAATGTGCGTATAAGGCGTTGCAAACTCAAGCTAAGATTGTTGGAATATCCGCGGGTGGAAAACTTTTTGATGTTCTTAAAGAACATCAAAAACCAGTTGTTTTGCTTGACACAATTCATAATCCGTCAGAACAACCACGTTTTGGCATTGGGTATTCTGTTGGCTCAGTTCTTGCTCTTTTGACTAAACTCGGCATTGCAACAATCAGTCCAGAAGATCGGCAGGAAGCTTTATCCACAATGTTTGAGATGGCGACTGAATTTCATGAAAATAACACTTTTAGTCATAATCTTGCTTATGATTACGCGAAAAAATTAAAAGGCAAAATTCCGGTTCTTGTCACGGCTGAGCATTTGGTCGGATCTGCCTATGTGATTAAAAACCAGCTTAATGAATCAGCAAAGACTTTCGCGCTTTTATTTGAAATTCCTGAACTTAATCATCATCTGATGGAAGGGCTTGTAAATCCTGCCAAGATGAAGAACCTTTTAACATTTGTTTTCTTTGATTCGAAAAATTACCAATACAGAGTTTCAAAGAGATTCCCAGTTACTGCTGAAGTTGTTGAGAAAAATAATATTGAGCATGTAACGTATAAATGCCGTTCAAAAAGCAAGTTCTCTCAAGGTTTTGAGATATTGTTTTTTGGATCAATGATGGTTTATTTCTTAGCTTACGAATATAATGTTGACCCCATGATCATTCCTTGGGTTGATTATTTTAAAGAAAAGCTTTCAAAATAAGACTTGCGTCATTTGCCAAACAATGGCACTATGAATTAAGTATAAACTTTAAGTATGTCTTTCAAAAAGCCTTTGGTTTTGTTTTTCAAAGATATCACAAAGCACGATATAGCAATAGCCGGTGGCAAAGGAGCGAATTTAGGAGAAATGGTTAATGCCAACTTTCCTGTGCCAAATGGCTTTGCCGTGACCGTTTCTGCCTATGAGCTTTTTTTGGAGCATAATGGATTTGCGAATGAAATTAACTCGATACTTAAAAACACAAATGTTGAAAATTCCGAAGAACTACAAGCGGCGTCGGAAAAAATAGAAAAAATAGTTGCGCGTGGCGAAGTGCCTGTAGAAGTGATAAAAGAAGTCGCAAAAGCTTACAAAAAACTTTCGGGATTTTTCAAAAAGTCTCTTGTGGCTGTTAGATCATCGGCAACAGCCGAAGATTTGCCCGGAATGTCATTTGCGGGTCAACAGGCAACTTTTCTAAATGTGAAAGGTGAAAACAATTTGCTTTTGGCTATTCGAGATTGTTGGGCTTCTCTTTTCACGGCAAGAGCGATTTTTTATCGTACGCAGAACAAAATTCCACATGAAAAGGTAAAAATTTCAGTGATTGTTCAAAAAATGGTTCAATCAGATGTGTCAGGAGTTATGTTTACTATTGATCCTGTTTCAAATGATAAAGACAGAATTGTAATAGAAGCTGTTTGGGGACTTGGCGAAATGATGGTTCAAGGTTCTGTGGTACCTGATCATTATGTTGTGCAAAAAGACACTTTTGCAATTTTATCCAAAGAAATTTCTGACCAGTCAATTCAGCTTATTAAGAAAGGCAATGAAAATATTGAAGCCGAGGTTCCTCAAAAGCTTCGCGACAAACCAAAGCTTACCGATGCTCAAATTGTTAAACTTGCGAAAATTGGCTATGAATTGCAAAGACACTATTACTTTCCCCAAGATATAGAATGGGCAAAAGAAGGTGATAACTTATATATTGTTCAGGCTAGACCGGTAACAACGATTGGTGAAAAGAAAGATAAACTAAAAGATTTACCTGAAGGTGTAAAAATCTCCGACACACCGATTTTAACAGGAGCTCCTGCCAGTCCCGGGATAGGTACCGGACATGCAAAAGTCCTAAAATCGCCCAAAGAAATTAATAAAGTAAAGGAAGGTGATGTTCTGGTTGCGCCAATGACTTCTCCTGATTATGTCCCTGCTATGAGGCGGGCAGTAGCAATTGTTACAAACGAAGGAGGAGTCACTTCTCATGCGGCCATAGTTTCTCGAGAACTTGGCATACCTTGCGTTGTGGGCACCAAAGAAGCAACAGTTTTGATCAAAGACGATACTGTTATAACAGTTGATGGTTCAAAAGGAGTGGTGTATTTAGGTAGCAAAGTGAAAGTGGAGGAAAATAAAAACGAGAAAATTGAGGAAAATGATTTACATATCAAAACTGCAACCAAACTTTATGTGAATTTAGCCGAGAAAGAACTTGCCAAAGAAGTATCTAAATTGCATGTAGAGGGTGTTGGGCTTTTAAGAGCGGAATTTATGATGGCAAATATTGGAGTTCATCCAAAAGAAGCAATTAAAAATAAAAAGCAGGATGAATTTATTAAGAAATTAGCAAGTGATTTGTCAGTTTTTTGCAAAGCTTTTGATGGCAGGCCAGTTGTTTATAGAGCTACTGATTTTAAAACCAACGAATACAGATCTCTTGCGGGTGGCGAAGCTTGGGAGCCAGTTGAACCAAATCCGATGCTTGGTTTTAGAGGAGCATATCGTTACATAGCAAGTCCTGATGTGTTTAATTTAGAGCTCCAGGCGATCAAAAAGGTGAGGAAGAAATACAATAATTTATGGTTGATGATACCTTTTGTCAGATCCCCAGAAGAACTAAGACGAGTTCGCAGAATTGTTGCCGCTGAAGGTCTTTTTGAAGATTCGACATTTAAATTTTGGATGATGGTTGAGATACCTGTGAATGTAATATTGATTGACAAATTTATTGATGTTGGTATTGATGGCGTCTCTGTTGGATCGAATGATTTGACAATGTTAATGACAGGAACAGATAGGGATAATTCTGAAGTTGCTGAAGCTTTTAATGAACGATCCCCCGCTGTTTTGTGGGCGTTAAGGAGAGTTATTAAACATTGTTCAAGACGTGGTGTTACAGTTTCTATATGCGGACAAGCTGTTTCAGTGTACGATGATCTTGTTCATAAACTTGTCAAATATGGAATTACAAGCGTTTCTGTTAATCCAGATGCTGTAAGCAGAGTCAGAAGAACCATATATGAAGCTGAAAAAGAACTTGCAAAAGTACATCGATAGTGTCTAATATTCAATTTAATTAGTATGACGAAAGTTTCTAAAATTTGGGCAAGGCAAATACTAGATTCTCGTGGTTGGCCAACTGTTGAAGCTGTTTGTCAGTTAGACACAGGACATGTGGCTGTCGCTTCTGTTCCCGGTGGAACTTCTACTGGTGCATATGAGGCTGTAGAGGTTAGAGACAATGATTCATCTCATTTCCATGGCAAAGGGGTTTTAAAGGCGGTTGCTTCTGTTAATGATGTTTTAGGGCCTGGTCTTTGGGGGTATGATGTAACAGATCAGGCAAAAATTGATGCAAGACTAAATGAACTTGATGGCACAAAGAATAAGTCTAAATATGGAGCCAATGCTATCTTGGCAGTTTCTGTTGCTTGTTTAAAAGCGGCAAGTTTAGCCGCAAGTCAACCTCTTTATAGATGGGTGAATGGTTTGGCAGCCAGGATAGGCCTGAATGCTCAAATCAAAGTTCCTTCGCCACTTCTTAACATGATAAATGGTGGTTTGCACGGAGCTGGAAATTTGGATTTTCAAGAGTTTCATCTGATACCTGCTTCTTCTAAAGCTTTCTCCGAAGCTTTAAGGTGTGGAGTAGAAGTTTACATGACACTAGGCGAGGATTTGAAAAGAAGAGGAGCTATACATTCTGTTGGTGATGAAGGTGGATATGCTCCAAATTTGTTTACTAATGCAGATGCTTTGGAAGTTTTATATGAAGCAATTAGGGCAACTAATTATCAGATTGGTAGAGATGTATTTTTAGGTCTTGATGTGGCGGCTTCAGTTTTTTATAAAAACGGTGAGTACACTATTCGTGACAAATCAGCTCCTCTTAGAGACAATGATCTTTTAGAATACTATAAATACATAAACAGTCAGTACCATCTTGCATTGTTAGAAGATCCTTTTCATGAAGATGCTTGGGATAGTTGGAAAAGTTTGTTTACTAGTTTTGAAGGGCAGTTAACAGTTGTGGGAGATGATTTATTGGCAACAAATTCAGAGAGAGTTGCTCAGGCTATAAGGGAAAAAGCTTGTAACGGGATTTTGGTAAAACCTAATCAAGCAGGAACTGTTAGCGAGACTTTAAGTGTAGTAAAAATGGCAAGAGATGCAAATTGGAAAGTTATAACTTCTCATAGATCAGGTGAAACAAATGATTGGTTTATTGCTGATTTTGCCGTAGGTATAGGAAGTGATTATGTCAAATTTGGCGCTCCCGCAAGGGGTGAGCGGGTGGTAAAGTATAATAGGCTTCTCTCTATTGAAGCAGAGCTTGCCATGGGACCAAGATGACACTTCAAAGTGATAGTGATACTTCAACAAAATTTGTTTTACTTGTGATACTAGACGGGTGGGGTATCGCCCCGGCGGGACCTGGGAATGCGATCTCAAAAGCTTCAACTATAGTTATGGATAAATTATGGAACAATTATCCGCATTGTTGCCTTTTGGCCTCTGGCGAAGCAGTTGGTTTGCCAGAAGGGGAAGATGGCAATACAGAAACAGGTCATCTTAATTTAGGTGCTGGCAGTGTGGTTTATCAAGATTTGCAGAGAATAAATATTGCCATAAAAGATGGATCATTCTTTAAAAACCAAGTTTTGCTTTCGGCAATTGAACACACAAAGAAAAACAATTCCACTTTGCATTATATGGGACTGATTGGTGCTGGTGGTGTGCATTCAAACATGAAACATTTAAGCGCTTTGATTGACTTGGCAGCTTCGCAGGGGGTAAAAAAATTGTCTCTTCATCTTTTTACTGACGGGAGAGATTCACCTCCCATGTCTGCAATTTCATATATTGACGATATTCAGAGACAGCTAAAGGAACGTAGAGTAGGTGTGATTGCTTCAGTTATGGGTCGGTATTGGGCCATGGATAGAGATCAAAGGTGGGATAGAACCATCAGAGCATATGATGCATTGACTCTTGGTAGAGGGAATTTGGCTTTTAATGTAACACAAGCAATTAGCGAATTTTATGAGAAAGGTATTACTGACGAATTTATAGAGCCTACTATTTTTGTTGACGCAGATTCAAGGCCGTTATCTTTGATATCTGATGATGATTCTATCGTGTTTTTCAATTTTAGAATTGACAGACCTAGACAGCTTACAAAATTGTTTATAAGTTCGGATGAAAAAATTTTTGGTGGAATTTACCCTAATTCTCAAGTTCAAGAGACAAAAATGCATATTGGATTTTTGCCCAGAAGAGAAAAGAAACTCAATAATTTATATCTTGTGACTATGACTGATTATGGTCAGCATTTGAAAGAGGATGGAGCGCATCCTGCTTTCCCGCCTCAGATAGTTGATTTTCCTTTAAGTGGTGTAATATCTGCAAGCGGTTTTACACAGCTGAAAATTACGGAATCGGAAAAAGAAAGGTTTGTGACCTTTTATTTTAATGGACTTCGCGAAAATCCTTATGAAGGTGAAAAAAGAATAATTGTTCCATCTCCCAAAGTAGCCACTTATGACCAAAAACCAGAAATGAGCGCTTATGAAATAACGGATACTTTACTGCAAGAAATGTCAAAGGAAAATTACAAGTTTATTGTTGTGAATTTTCCAAATGCTGATATGGTTGGGCATACCGGCAACATTGGCGCTTGCGTAAAAGCTGTTGAGGTTTTAGATCAATGCTTAGGTAGACTTGCTAACTTTGTTACCGCTTACGGAGGAACAATGGTTGTAACTGCTGATCATGGGAATGCGGAAGAGATGATCAATTTGGAAACTGGAGCAATAGATACTGAGCATAGCACTTATCCTGTTCCTTTTATTGTTGTTTCCGATTCTCTAAAAGACAGGGATTACAAAATTCCAGATGGAAGGCTTTGTGATGTAGCTCCAACTATAATCGCGCTTTTGAAGCTGACAAAACCAGTTTCTATGCAAGGGAGAAATTTGTTAGAAGGACTTATATAAGATTTAAGTTTTAGCATTTTTAATTTTTGTATTTTCTGATAAGCCCTACGACTTTTCCTTGTATTCTTACGTTTTTGACAAAAATTGGAGACATTTTGGAATTAGCCGGTTCAAGTCGGATCCTTGTAGCTTCCTGATAGAAACGTTTCAAAGTTGCCATGCCGTTATCCAAAAGCGCGACTACTATTTCCCCATTTCTTGCGTGTTCTGTTTGTTCAATGATTACGTAATCTCCGTCTTTGATTTGTTCTTCTATCATTGACTCGCCTCTTACTTGCAGAACGTAGGTTCTTTTTGTTCCTGATACAAAAGCGGCAGGAATTGTCATTTTTGCATTTGGATCTGTATGAGGCTCAATGGGGGATCCAGCGGCAACAAATCCTAGAATTGGAACTTCTATGCTTGCCTCTGAAAGTGAAGGCATTTCTTTAGTGACAATATCAATTGCTCTTGTTTTTCCTGCTTTTCTTTTGATGAGTCTTTTTTCTTCAAGGGAGCTTAAATGTTCATGAACAGTGGCAAGCGATGAAACTCCAATCGCGTCTGCGATTTGTCTTAAAGTGGGAGCTGATCCATTGGCTTGAATATATTGTTTGATAAAATCTAAAATTTGATGTTGTTTTTTGTATATTACCGGAGCCATAACTAGAAACTAACAAACATAACCCGAATATGTCAATAGTTAATTTTGGATTTTGTTCGTATGAATTTAAGTTGTTTGATATACTAAATAGTTCATGAAGCAATTTGTTTTAAAATCCAAATATAAACCCACAGCTGATCAGCAAAATGCGATTGATTATTTGAGTTTTGGAATACAAAACAAAGTCAAATATCAAGTTTTGCTTGGAGTTACTGGTTCTGGTAAAACTTTTACTGTTGCCAATACTATTCAAAAATTGCAAAAGCCTGCGCTTATTATTTCCCACAATAAAACTTTAGCGGCGCAACTTTATCAAGAATTTCGTGACTTTTTCCCAGATAATGCTGTTTCCTACTTTGTGTCGTATTACGATTACTATCAACCAGAAGCTTATATCCCATCAACAGACACTTATATAGAAAAAGATGCGGATATTAATGAGCTTATAGACAAACTAAGACTTGAGACAACGATGAATATTTCCACGCGACATGATACTATAGTGGTTGCTTCTGTATCATGCATTTATAACATTGGTTCCCCAAAAGAGTACGCAAGTTTTGTTTTGGAAATTTCTTCCGGCATGCGAGTTACCAGAGAACAAATAATTGACAGACTTGTGCAATTGCAATATTCGCGTGGCGATTTTGGGTTTCATAGAGGAACATTTAGAGTGCGTGGCGATACTATAGATGTTTATCCGGCTTATTCTGACGATGGCATAAGGATTGTTATTTTAGATGGAAAAATAAAGGAGATTGTTAATATTAACACGGTTTCTGGTGAAAAAATTGCCACTCAAGATTCAAATTTTTTTATTTATCCAGCCAAACACTTTATAACCGACCCTACCAAAAATGAAAATATTTTGTCTCAAATAGAAAAAGACAGGGACAAAAGGGTAGAGGAATTTGAATCTATGGGTAAGTTTCTTGAGGCGACAAGAATCAAACAGAAAGTTACATATGATCTTGAGATGATTAGAGAGATAGGATATGTCAAAGGCATTGAAAATTACTCGCGCTATTTTGACGGTCGCGCTCCCGGAGAAGCTCCGTACTCGCTTCTGGAATTTTTTAACCATTTTTATGGTGATGATTGGTTGGTTTTTGTGGACGAGAGCCATATCACTTTTCCCCAAATTCGTGGGATGTATGCTGGCGATTTATCCAGAAAAAAAACGCTTGTGGATTATGGCTTTAGGTTGCCCTCGGCGCTTGACAATCGCCCTCTCAAGTTTGACGAATTTATGCGCAGGATTCCAAATTTCATAGCTGTCTCGGCAACTCCCGATGAATGGGAAATCGGCATGGCTAAAGAAGCGACAAAAAATATTGCCTCTAAATTAAAAGATATTAATTATCCTCCCAATGGCTTAGTAGAGCAACTTTTGCGTCCCACAGGCATACCCGATCCTGAAGTAATCATAAAACCCACGGAAAATCAGGTTGCTGATGTAATTGACGAGGTCAAAAAAAGAGTTTCCAAAGGACAAAGAACTTTAATTACTACGCTTACCAAAAAAACAGCTGAAGATTTGACTACGTTTTTGAAGGAGAAAGGACTTAAGGTTCAATATCTTCACTCAGATGTTCATACTCTTGATCGCACTGATATTTTAGATGATTTGCGTTTGGGCAAATATGATGTGTTGGTTGGCATTAATTTGTTGCGTGAAGGTTTGGATTTGCCTGAAGTTTCACTTGTTGCTATTTTAGATGCCGATAAAGAAGGTTTTTTAAGAAGTTACACAACTCTGATCCAGACAATGGGTAGAGCGGCGAGACACGTCGAAGGACAAGTGATAATGTATGCTGACAAAATTACAAAATCAATGGAAAAAGCCTTAAGTGAAGTGCGTCGCAGAAGAAAATATCAACTTGAGATGAATGAAAGATACGGAATTGTTCCTCAAAATATAGCAAAACCGATTAGGGAAAAACTGATTACACAAGCAGAAGACTCTAAATATTTCACTATTTTTGAATCAAAGAAACCTGTTTTTGATAGTCTAAGTTTTGTGGATATATCAAGTATGACACCTATGGACAAGAAAAAACTGG
>JANWVB010000027.1 GCA_025057695.1 Patescibacteria group bacterium | reverse complement strand
CTTCACGGTTTAGATTTTGATTTGATATGGCTTTTAGAATTTGTTTTTGTGTAAAGACTGGGTTATCGTATGGGATTTCGGTTCTAATTTTTGCCAGATCTGGGTTACTTTGTTTAAGCATTTCTAACACAAATTCCGCAAGATCTAGTTGTCTAGGATGAAATTGTCCGTTGCCTAAAGTTGGCAGTTCTCCATGTGAATCCGTTTTTGTTATAAAGACAATGTCAATATCGCTTACCGACGCATCTGCGTTGCCTCTATTAATAGAACCGATGGGCAATAATATTACTTCTTGAGCAATAATTTTCCTTTTCAGACGAGGAGGATAATTTAACGCTTTAAAATATGATTCGATGGCGATTAAAAGGAAATCTGAAAATTCACTTCTCTGATTATGGTTTATTGTTTCTATTTCCATGTGAGTTTTGTTGATCGCTATCTAATAGTAGCATTCTAAAAGCAACTTCAGCTGTTATAAATTGAGGTTCTTCAATTTCTTCAATCGGTAGCATTCCAATTCTAACCAAGTCTTGGTATGTATAAATATCAACTGCCGAGACAAAAAGAAGTTTGCTAAGGTCAAGTTTTGCCAGCCTTTCTGCCACTGGTTCATGGTAAGCAAGTTCTTCTGTGTTTACTATGTGGCGCGATGGATCATTAAGAGGGATTCTGCCTTTCTTGAAGACCCTCCAAGCGCTAGTAAATGCTGTTTCGGGATCTTTACCTTCTCTTACAAGTGCCATAACACAATGCTTAAAGCTTCTTCCTTTTTCCCGTTCCCTCATAATTATGTAGTAAGTTCCTGTCATTTGTCTCTCTCGTCCATATACCCGCCGCATTGTTTCTTCCTCAACAAAAACAGCGGCAGATTCTGCGATTTGTTGAATCCGTCCTGTGTTTCTATATTTTAGTAATTTAAGTGGGAGTTTAGATTTGTTTAAATCACGCCAAATATGGACTTCCGCTTCGTGCGCAATGCTTTGTATGGTTTCAGGCAAATTCCTATCATAGTTTTCTGGTATGAAGTACAATTTTCTTCTATGATCCAGAGCCACGCCCGGGTTTTCACATATTTCAGTTCTCCAACCAGCTTGAGTTGCTCCTATGCGATCCAAAACAGCGTTTGCAATTTCTTGGTATTTGTTTGCGTCAATTTTTCTTATTTGGTGTTCTTGGTATAATTCATTTCCTTTTTGATTTTCAATTCTCATTTTTTGCTCAATAGCCGATGCGATAGATTCGGATATTATTGGGAAGTACGAAGATCCTTCTTTTCTGTCAACTCCTTGGTAAAATTTTTCAATTCTTGCAAGAGTTCGGATTCTTCTATCTTTGTTATCGGTGTTATGTCCCGGGAATAGTTTGCGTATTTGCTCTTTGTCTTCTTCTGGAATTGCTGGATCGTTTAAAGCCACAAAAGCATCGTCATAGAGCACTGCTAACCTGACGTTAATGTATCTTTGATATATCCTGTCAATTATTTCTTTTGCTATTTCTAGATTGGTTTGAGTTTTGTTCTGAGTGTTTTCTTCACGTTTTGCTTTTAGCTTTCTTTTGAATTCTCTTAGCTCTTGCGCTTTTTGAATTAGTGTTTGGGGATTGTAAACTCTTGATGCAGTAACTGGATCTTCTAAGTCATCAGGATTTGTATTTTTATCTATTCCTGCTATAAATTTTTCTCGTGCGTATATTAGAGATTTTGCTTCGATTTCTGATCTTGATTTTTTGTCTATATTGTAAATACGCAATTTATTGAAAATATCTATTGCTTCTTGCAGGCTTTGTGGTTTTGGCGTGTTGAAAATTTCATGATTTTCTGCTGAGTATATGTTTTGTGCCGTTTGCCAGCCCTCATCGGTGGTTAAATATTCAGGGAATATTGTGTGTATGCCAACCATTTTTTTGAATGTTGGGGAAAGCTCTTTGTAAAGTTCGGCCTCGTATTCAATGAGTTGTTTGCGCTCTTCCTCAGAGAGTTCAATTGGTTGTGGTTTCTCTTGCGTCGCAAGATAAGTCGCATAATCCGCAGTTCGCAAGGGAAAAATAATGTTTCGTTCTTTGTTTTGAATTTCAGCAGACATTTTTTTGATTTCTGGCAATAATGGCTATTATACATCATTTTTCCTATAATAATGTATATAATTCCAATGGCAAAAAAAGATTTTGCTTTTAGTTACTAGAATTGGTCAAAAAACCCAAAAACTTGTTGCGCTTGTGAACAAAAATATCTCACAAGAAAATGTTAAAGTTGAACTTGCTTCGCTTTTTGATTTGTCCTTTGTGATTGACACGGGCAAATTGATAGTCAAAATAGGAGTAACTGACATCAAGGATTTTGATCTTGTTTATATTCGTCGCGCTGGCACTACAAGCACTATCCTTGCAAACACTTTGGGAATTTACCTAAAGCATGAGGGAGTTGCTTTCTTTGATTCTGTATTTGGTGAATATAGCGCCAAAGGCAACAAATTGCGTTCACTTGTCCAACTTGCATTAAACAATATTCCAGTTCCAAAAACAATTTATTTTGCCAATTCTGAAAATTATCCGGATTATCAATATCTGGTAAATGAACTTCATTCTCCTTTTATCGCAAAGAATATTGAGATGCAAAGAGGAAAAGGAATTTATTTAATTAAATCAAATTCGGATTATGAATTTTTGTTGCAAGGAAAAAAGAAGTTAGGAAAAGCAAAATTTTTTTATCAGAGGTTTGTAGATAAAAATCATGAGTATCGGGTTATTGTAATGGGGAACGAAGCGACAATATGGTATGAAAAGTTTCCAAGTAATAAAAATGAGTTTAGGTATAATTCAGCTCTGGGAGCCAAAGAGATTTATTATGATTTGAAAAATATACCCAAAGAATTAAAAGAAATTGCCATAAAAGCTTCAAGGTGTTTGAAGCAGGAGATATCTGGTGTTGATATAGTTCAAGATAAAAACACAAATTTATTTTATGTTTTGGAGGCAAACAGATCGCCTGGTTTTGAATTGGACGAGAACTTGTCTCCCGAAGTAAAAACTTTCTCTGATTTTTTGAAAAGAAGTGTTTGTGGCGACAATCAATTGAAAATTTGATAAAATAGCATAAAAATCAACATGGAAAACACTGGCGAGCAAGAATTGGTGACAGGATGTTCTATAAACGATATTGCCGATTCCGATTTGTTTGATGAAAGTTGTTCAGATCTAAGTTTATTTGAAAGAATTAACGAGATTGATTTTGAACAACTTAGAAGTGGCGACAATGCGACTTGGGAAGAGTTTGAACCTTTAGCGCGTGAGTTTGTGAAGATAATAGTTATTAGTCTTTATGGGCAAAAGATGATTGATTTTTGGGAGGATATTTTTCAGGAGATCATGTGCAAAATTTTAACAACTGAGAGCCCCTATAAATCAACTAGCAATGCAAAGTTTACAACTTGGTTGAGAGTGGTAATAGTAAATGCTTGTATAAGTCATTTCAGGTGTGAGCAAAGAAGACCAACATCCTCATTAGACGCCCTAGTTGGTGACAGAGAAGGCATCTCAGATCTCATACCGAGCGAAATGACTAATTGGGAATATGAGAGTCTTAAGGTTGATTTGGAAAGGTTATTGTCGATGATAGACGGGGAAGATGCGTTGATTTTAAGACTGATCTCACAAGGTTTTCCATATCAAGAAATAGCTAAAATTTTAGGTGTTAATTTATCTACTGTAAAATCTAAAATACGTAGGGCAAGACAGAGAGCAGAGCTACAATGGAAAGCTTCGGGAGGAGAAAAAGATTTTCAATAGATTTTTTAATTGTTTTTTAATTAATTTGCTTACTAAAAAAACCTCACTTTCGCGAGGTTCTTTTAAGATAGGCAATAAGATAGGCAACAAAAAAACCAATCCTTTTCACTCAAGATCACAAAACCTTTCAAATTTTGGCAACTTTGTCGGTCAACGAATTTTGTTGAATTAGATTATTTAACTTCCACAGTGGCTCCAGCCGCTTTGAGTTTCTCGACTGCGGCTTTGGCATCTTCAGGTTTTGCGTCTTTCAGAATCTCAGCCGGGACATTTTCGGTCATGTCTTTGGCTTCTTTTAATCCCCAGTTTTGATTTATTTCTCTCAAAGCTTTGATAACAGCGATTTTGTTCGCGCCGGCGTTGGTCATTACAACTGTGCCGCCCCCCGCGCCTTGTTCGGAAGTGGCCACGTCTCCTGCTGGAGTTGCCGCCGTTGTGGTTGCTGTTGCTGGCATTGCCATCATCGGAGCTTGAGCTGTTACTCCGAGTTTGTCCTGTAGAGCATTTACCAATTCGGATAACTCAAGCACGGAAAGACTAGCAATTTCATCAACAAGCTTAGCCACATTTTTTGATAATTCCTTTTCTTTTTTTGTTTCATCTGTCATTTTAGTTCACCACCTTTCAAAATCTCACTTAAGCTTTTTGTTTTGCTTTTGTGTCTAGAATATAAAGCAATTTTTGCAAATTGGCTTGCATTGTGTTAACTAAACCATAAATTGGTGCGGCAATTGCGCCGACAACTTGTCCAAATAAGATTTCCTTTGAGGGGAGAGAAGCAAGTGTGATAAGTTCTGATTTGTCATAGAAAGTTCCTTCTATAATTCCAACTTTGAATTGAGGAATTTCATTTTCTTTGGCAAATTTAGCCAAAACTTGAAGCGGAGCAATAGGATCTTCTTTTGTTATTACCAATGCTGTTGGTCCTGCCAACACCTCATCTGTGAATGCTGCGCTTGGCAATTTTGCATTATTGCCAGCAATTTGCATTAGGTTGTTTTTAGCAACGAACATAGAAGCGTTTATAGCTTTTAGCATTTTTTTAAGCTCTTGTTGCTTTTTGACCGTTAGTCCCGTGTAATTTACCAAAACAATTGCAGTTGCACTCTCAAAATTTTTTGTTATTTCCGCGACTTTGATTTCTTTTTTTTGTCTGTTTGCGCTTGTCATATTTTTCAAATAAAAAAGACTCCCAACGAGGAGTCTTGCCAAAAATTGATACAAGAATTTTTAATTTTTCTCCTCGGCGCGACTTACAGTCTGATTTTTGATCTGGCTTGCGCGCTGTCTTAGGGAAACTAAGAAATTTTAACTTATAAGATTGGTTTTGACAAGTGGTTTGATAATTTACTAGGATAAGGGTGTAAATTGTTAGTGTTGTTTTCTTTATTAGATTTTTATGGCTGAAGATAATGTAAATCAGATTGTTAGTCAAGATGTAGTTTGGGTTGATAGTTTTGATAAGAAGTCAGAAGAAAATAAAGAAGTACTTGCCAGAGCAGTTAATTTTTTGCAAAAAGATGTTGAGAGTTTATTGAAGGAAAGACTTGATCGTCAGGCTCAAGAAGGTCATTTGCAAGATGTTTTAGAAAACTCAAGCGCAATATTAAGAGATTTGTATGAACGAGAATTGACAGAGGAAGAAGTTTTAGAAATTAAGCTTTTTGAGTATGCACACGATAGAGGTAAATGGGATCAAAAACGAGCGGAGCAAATCATGTCATCCGACCAGTGGGAACAAGTTGTCGAAGCTTTAGGTTTAAGTCCTGCTGAGCTTTCTATACTTGAAAAAGCTAAAGAGGGCTCTCCTGCTTTAAAAGATCTAGCTCACCATATGTATAGTGTCATTCTTTGGGCAGCAGATTGCATGGATGAGAATAAATTGGGAGCTTTGCCTGAAGAAGTAAAAGAAAAAGTTAAAACTGCAATTTTGGAG
The DNA here is from genome assembly GCA_025057695.1 of Patescibacteria group bacterium. GTDB lineage: Bacteria > Patescibacteriota > Microgenomatia > UBA8517 > UBA8517 > JANWVB01. Next base: position 8,951 of record JANWVB010000027.1, on the reverse strand, counting down.
CATCATTTTGAAGGCTATTATAAAGGAGTAGCAGAAAGGCATGGATTCTCAAATGAAGAAATAGCGGCTGTGGTCAGAAAGCCAGGAATTAGCGAGTTTTCTCAAGCCTGTCATGATGGAGATTTGCTTTCGATGACGCAAATTGGAAATTCTGAAGGTGAAGAGTTTAAATTAGGTGGTTATCTTAAAATTGTTCTTTTGTCTGCCCGGTTTGGTTTAAATGGATCAAATCCGAATGTTCAAAACTTAGAAGATGCTTTTAGATCCGCTGATACAAGCGTGAGACAAGTTAATGGCGAATTAGTTACAGAAAAAGGTAGAGAAATGTATGGAAAGTTTGCTCCAGAGACAGAAGAGTTAAGACAGGCAGTGTTAGCAGATGCAGAATTCTCGGCTCTTAAAGCGGCTTTTGAACCAGGTTTAAGTTTTGATGATCAAAAGATTTTAGTTGAACAACTCAAACTTGCACTGATAAAGCATGGAAAAGAAATTGTCAAACGAAGAATAGAAGAAGAAAGATCAAGACGCTTAATTTCTCAAACTTGAAACTTTAGAGAAGGACTCATTGTTGATTTGATATAAGCTTTAACAATTTGTTTGGCTCCTATTGCATTAATTATGGCTTTTATATTTTCTTCCAATTCTTTTTCAGATTGGCTGACTTTTCCGCAGATTGTATGAATCACAGGCGCTGATTTTTCAGTTTTTATAGAAAAAGTATTGCTGTCAAACTTTGCGGCGTCTTTTTCAGATTTTACTATAGTGCCATTTTTGGGATTTGGCATAAGACCACGAGGACCTAGCAGTTTTGCAAATGGAACTAGTTTAGGCATCATTTCTGCTGTTGCCAGAAGGATGTCAAAGTCAATTTTCCCTGCTTTTAATTTTTCTATAGTTGCATCGCTTGCAATCTCAACTTTCTTTTGTCTTCCTGATGAGTAGGGAAGAGTTACATTTGCGTTTGTTCCTTGTTTTTTGACTACCAAATGAAGTTCAACAGTGCTGTCAAATTTCGTAAATGAAATTTCTTTTACAAGACTTATTGCTTCGGAAAGAGAATAAATATTGTTTTTGTTAATTTTTGAAGATGCTTGTTGGTATTTAACGCTTCTTTGTTTTTTAACACTTTTTTTGGTACTTGGTTTTTTGTCTGTTGTTAGATCCTTAGCGACATCTTTATTTGTTAATGTTGTGTCTGGTTGCGCAACAATTGGTTTGTCGGCGTTTGCCAAACCCATCTTTGCCATTCTTTTTGCCATCTTTGCGGCTTTGTCATAAGAAGGTTTGACTGGTTGGTTGTCAACTCCGGATACGAATGCTGTTTTTGTTTTTCCCATAAATTTTTTAGTTGTATTTGTTAGATTTTTAGAGAATGTTTACAGTATTCTCTAAAGATTCAAGCATTAATTTTCTACTTTTACTCCCATACTACGAGCCGTGCCTTGGACTATTTTTACTGCGGCTTCCAAAGACTCGCAGTTAAGATCTGACATTTTTTCTTGGGCGATTTTTTCGGCTTGAGATTTTGATAATGTGCCGACAATTTGCCTGTTTGGTGTTCCTGATCCTTTTTCAAGTCCAAGTTCTTTTTTTATCATTTCTGAAACTGGCGCTTTTTTGAGTTCAAAGCTAAATGATCGATCTTCGTAAATGGTAATTACTGCAGGAACAACTTGCCCTTTCATGTTTGCAGTTTTTTCGTTGTACGCTTTGACAAAATCCATTATTGCCACCCCATGAGGACCTAACGCAGTGCCAAGCGGTGGCGCGGGAGAGGCTTCGCCACCTTTTATGTTTACTTTTATGACTGTTTTAACTTTTTTTGCCATCTTTGTTTTTGTACTGGTTAAATTGATTTTTCTAGAAAAGGTAATTGAGATACAAAATATCAGTTTCGAAGCAAGCTCTGGAGTAAACAAATTCACTTAAAACTTATTTCGACACTTTTTGTATCTCCCTCGCTTTGAAAAAAACAATTAATCGTTTTTATAATTGCGAGGTAAGTAGATTTTACAATGAAAATTTTGATATTTCAAACTATTGTTTTGTTTCGTATTTATCAGTTAGTCCAAATCTTACATGCCAGAGTTCTTTTAAATTCATTTTGGAATTCCATTTAAGGTAGCATTGGTCCGCATTTGAAGTTGTTGAATTTTCAACTGACATGCCTAGCAGACCAACCACTTCTTGAAAATCGGCAGGGTCTCCCTCTATTTCCAGATATGCGCCAAAAGGATATATGTCCAAGCTTATTTTTAGGTTGTTTTTATAGGAATAGTTTATTCTGATTTTTTCGTAAGAGTTTTCTTTTTTATAGTTGCCTTTTTCATTTATCGCGCTAATGGCATGATTTTCATCATCTCCTTTATAGAGTATTTCTTCTATTTCTGTTTTTATTTTTGAGTTTTTATTCTCGTTTTCAACCTTGTTTTTTGAGGTTACTTCTATCAACCTTTGGCTAAATGTGTTTGATATTCTATATCTTATTTTCTCTTTTTGATTTTCTGAACCATATATTGTGTCTAAAATGTATTCTACTCCTTGGAATGTTGCAAAACTATTTAGCTTTTGCAAAGCATCATCTATATCATCAACTTCAAACCTAAGTTCTTGCTCTATGTTTTTTATGTCTCTGGAAGTTATTTGCACAGAATTATTCCTAGCAGTTTTAAATTTGATTAATTTAAGTTCTCCTGCTTTTTACACTTTTGCTATTTGTAGCAAGTCGAGCTCAACCGGAGTTTCTCTGCCAAATATGGATACAAGAACTGAGACTTTTCCTTTTTCTTCGTCTATTGAGTTGATTGTTCCAAGAAAGTCTGTAAATGGTCCATCTGTTATTTTTACAGCCTCGCCGGTGACGAAGCGTGTTTTAAATCTTTTGGCGGGGGAAGATACGAATTTTTGTATATTGATAACTTCTTCTTCAGAAAGTGGAGTGGGAGTCTTGCCGGTGCCTACAAATCCAGTCACGCCCGGTGTTGTGCGCACAGCTATCCACGTTGGATCATCCAAAATCATTTTAACAAGCATGTAGCCTGGGAAGATCTTTTCTTTCACGGTTGCTTTTTTGCCCGCGCGCACAACAGTGCGATCTTGTGTGGGGACTAAAATTTCAAAGACATTTTCTTTTAAATGCATTGTTTCCACTCTTTGTTTTAGTGTTTCGGCAACGCGAACTTCGTGACCGCTTGTGGTGTGAACGACATACCATTTTGCCATTTTATTTTCTGTTTGATTTATAACTATATGGCCTGTTCTTTTTTTGCCAGCACCACGTTCGACTACAACTGCCTCTGGCTCTTGAGAATTATTATTTTGATTATCCATATAATTTGTATTTGTTTAAATTTATCTTGAAACTAAAAGTTCAAGAAGTTTGGTAAATCCAAGATCAAGCGCGCCAACATACAATCCAACGATTGCTGAAACTAACAAAACAGTCAGGGTTAATTTGGTTACACTTGTCTTGTCTGGCCAAGTGACTTTTGCCAATTCAGCCTTTACTTCAGAAAGATACACCAGAAACTTTTTCACTGCTAGCCAATTGTAGCATATGCTTTTGGAAAATGACAAGTAAGCCTGTCTTGTTGTACTTCTAATTATAAGGGCAATAAAGAAAAGATTTCGAAGAATTTATAAATTGCGTTTTGATTACAAGTTAGCTAAATAAAGCAGTTGCGGTTTTTGAAACGCGGGTAGGGTGGTTAACTGATTTGGCAAAAATTTTAGCGCCAATTTGGGCAAACTTATTTGCAACAGCTCATCAAGAAAACTTTTTTGCCCGTATTCAAACACGGATGCTTCGGTGATGTTTGCCAGTTTTTTTGCAAGTGCTATGCTATTTTCGAAATTGCCTATTTCATCGACTAATTTTGCCTCCATTGCCTGATTTGCAGAGTAAATTCTGCCGTCTGCTATTTTGCGAACATAAGACTCATCCAGTTCTCTGCCTTCTGATACCGCTTTTACAAAAGTGTTATAAGTGTCATCAATTACTGATTGCAAAATTTTTGCTTCTTGTTCTGTTGGCACAGAAAAAGAGTCAGCCAAATTTTTGAATTCTCCGCTTTTATAGACTATGTGTTTCACTCCGTATTTGTCGGCAAGTTCTTTGAAGGACAAATATGACAGGATAACGCCAATGCTTCCAGTTATTGTTGCAGGGTTTGTGATTATCTTATCCGATCCCATTGCGACATAGTACCCGCCAGATGCCGCCACATCCGCAAGGTAAGCGACTACCGGTAGTTTAGTCTCAGATTTATATCTCTTAATCTCGCTTAAAATTTCATCTGATGCCGCCGCTGATCCGCCGGGGCTATTGACACGAAGTATTAAAGCTTTTACTGAGTTATCATTGCGGATTTCTTCCAGGATCCTTTTTATTTCTCTTGCCGAAGTGTAATTGTCGGATAATGAAGATATACCGTCAGATTCAAATGTTTCTACTATTATTCCGTCTATATTTATAACGGCAATTTTGTTTTCACCCTTGCCGCTTATGTATCCTTGCGATTTTTGAGTGAGAGATAAATCATTTCCAATTTGATTAATGGCGGATATAAAGGAATAAAAAAATAAAACAAAAAAGAAAATGCTAGTTAAGCTTAGAGCAAGTTTGATTGGATGCTTTTTATAGAAAGGAACTGGGTAAAGTTCAGTACCGCAATTACTGCAAAATTTGTTTTCTTTTATATTTTCGAAACTGCACTTTCTACATTTCATATCCAATGTTAAGGGTATCAGCAAATATCATATAATTGCAAGGAGGTATGTAGTTTGTTTTTTTATGACTAATCCTGATTTTTACTACGAGTCTATTTGGTGGGATAAAAATTTAATTGTCGCGGGAGCTGACGAAGTGGGTAGAGGTTGTTTGGCTGGACCAGTTGTGACGGCGGTTTGTGTTTTTCATCCTAGCATCAGAGCAAAAATTAAAAAGATTGGGGAGAAGATTATTATAAAAGATTCAAAGAAAATGACTGCTAGTCAGAGAAAACTAAGCGCCGATTGGATTAAAAAAAACGCCTTGTCTTGGGGTATTGGTTTTGGTAGCGTTTATGAAATTAATAAATTTGGGATCAAAGAAGCGACAAACAAGTCGTTCAGAAGAGCGATTAAATTGGCAAATTTGAACCTTAACAAGTTGGGGGTTGGTCTTATAGAGCGTTTGTTGGTTGACGCTTTTTATATCTCTTACGCGAAGGGTGTAAGCAAAAAGAAACAAGTTCCCATAGTGAAAGGGGATATGAAATCGATTTCTATTGCATCAGCTTCAATCATTGCAAAAGTTTATAGAGATGAGTATATGCAAAATCTAGGAAGGAGAAGTTTGTATATGAAATACTTTTGGCAGGAAAATAAAGGTTATGGAACTCGAAAGCATCGCGAAGCAATTTTGAACCATGGACCAACTAAGTTTCATAGAAGATTATTCATTAGCAAAACTTTGACAAATTCAGGTCAATTTAGCCTTTTTGAGGTTTAAATAATAAATAATAAACGCAAGGTATAAATAAAAGCATTATTGTGCTTGCCAATAAAAGTCCTGATATTATTGCGCCGCCAAGCCCTCTCCATAGAGGATCAGACAAAGTTATTGGCAATAAGCCTAATACTGTTGATAATTTAGTCAGAATAATTGGTTCTAGTCTGCTTGATCCGGCGTCTGCTATAGCGTCTTTGAATTTCATCTTTTCTTTGAGGTTGATATTTATTTTATCTACTATAAACATGGAGTTGGTGACTACAATTCCAAAAAGCGATAAAATCCCTATCAGCGCAGGGAATGAAAGGGGTATTTTTAGGAAAGAGAAAGCCCAAAATACACTTGAAACCGCAAGTGGTATTACAATTAAAACAACTATGGCTTGACGGAAAGAGTTAAACTGTATAACCATAGTTATTAGTATTAGTGTAAATGCCACTCCCATTGCCAGAATGATTGATCTTACTGAGGCTTCATTTTCTTCATTAACACCACCTATCTTATATGAATATCCGTTTGGCAACTTTGTTGATTCGAGTATTCTTTTTATTTCAGCGCCTTTTTCTGTGGCAGAAACTCCTTGAACCACACTTGCAGTTATAGTGAATTTTCTTTTGCCGTTTTCTCTTAGAATTTCACTCAAGCTGGGATTAGAAGTAAATTCGCCAATTTCTCCCAAGGTGTAGGAATTATTTCTAGAGAATACTCTTATATTTGATAAATATTCTATTTCAGTTTCAGATCCTGTTTTTAAGTTTATAGCGATTTCTTTAGACAAAGTGCCACCAAAACTTGTTTTTGCTAATTCATATCCTGAAATGAATGTTTTTAGAGCCAATGCAATTTGTGTTGTGTTTAATCCATAATCGTTTAATTTTTGATAATTTGGCAAGTATGTGATTCTGCTAGCACTTTCTTTAAATGAAGTTTGAATGTTTGCGAGTTGGTTGTCATTTTTTAATTGTGTGACTAAATTTTCTGAAATTCTTTCAAGTTCAGCTAAATTATCTCCTAATATTGTGAATTCAATGTCTGCCCCTACAGGCGGTCCGCCTGATATTTCTATTACATCAACTTTAAAATCGCTGATGTTTGAAAATTTGTCGCGAATTTGATTTGCTATCTGAATTGAATTTATTTTCTGTTCTTTCTCTTGGGGCAAGGTCAATGTTATGTAAGAATAGTTTTCAGATTCTCTTGAACTTCTGGTTGTGGCAAAATTTTTGCCTGTGATGGCTGTTATTGTATTTATGCCTTCTATTTCTCTTATTTGATTTATAAAATTCCTTGTTGCTTCATTATTTTTTTCTAAATTTGTTCCACTTGCAAATTTTAAGTTGATAAATATTTGATCAGAAGGTGATTTTGGGAAAAATTCTGACTTAACCAATCCGAGTGGAATAAGTAAAAACCCTATTATTGAATATAATGCAATTGCAATTATTATTTTTAAAGGAGCATTTTTGCTTGCTAAAACTTTTTTTATCAATTTATTGTAATGAATTGATAGTTTCTGAAGATTAACAATACCTTTGTCTATATTTTTTAATATTATGTTTGGCAATTTTCTTTTTTTGAAGTAATTGAGTATGTCTTTTTTGACTAATATAAAAATTGCAATTGTTGCTAGATAAGTTACAACAATAAGTGGAAATATTATGCTTTTGCCAGAAAATAAATACAAAAGCGCAATTATTGCCATAGCTGTAATAATTTGAATAAAAACAATTACTCTTTTTGGTATTTTTGGTTTTAAAAAGATAATCATTAATGGCAATGTTATAAGTACAGCAATAGCCGTTGATGAGATCATTGTTACTGTTACCACAACAGGTATTGGTTTTATGAATTCGCCAATAATTCCACTTGCTAAAAGCAAAGGAACGAATGACCAAATTGTTGTTAGAGTGGTAGACCATATTGGCTTGATTGTGTCTCTCCAAACCATTAATCCTGTTTGCACTGGGCTAAATTTTCCTGTTTTGTAATAAGCAGTCATTGCGGAGATCACAACTATGGTGTCGTCCACCAAAAGTCCAAGCGCTAAAAGCAAAGAAAACAAAGATAAAAAATTTATGGATATTCCAAAAACATTCATGAAAAAAAATGCGCTTAAGTATGTAAGTGGGACAGTTAGTAGAGATATCAATCCTTGTTTTATCCCAAGGAAGATTGATATAGTAGCAAAAACAAGAATTATGGTTGTTCTAAATTCCTTTACCAAATCATTAAACTGATCTGTTATTTCTTGAGCGTTATTTGAGATTTCAAATATTTGAAATTGTCCATATCTTTCTGTTATTTTCTGATAAACAATTTGGCTTGCTTGTTTTTGAGCATTATCAATTTTTGCTGATTTAGTTTTGTAAACTTCAACTAAGATAGCATTTGCTGGATTCAGATTCTTGTTTGCCAAAAAAACTTGAGAAGATTTTTTTATTTGTTTTTCCGAGATATCAGCTATTTCATACAGGTAATAATTTTTGTTATTTATGTTAATTATTATTTCTCTTATGTCTCTTATGTCATTAATTTGGGGGTTGATACTTAAATTAAAAGAATAATTGTCTGTTTTGATTTTACCTATTGGATAACTTGCCAGACCATTTTTTATTATTTGCGAAATTTGTATTGGGTTTATTTCATTTTGACTATAAAAAGACTCTTTTAGTTTAATTTCTATTTCGTTTTCTTGATGCCCGATTAAATTGATTTTGTCTATAGAACTTAGTTCTTCTAAACTGTCTTTTAATTCTTTGACAAAAATGTTTAAACTGTTTTCATCTTCGAGCCTTGACCTAATCGCAAATGTCCATATTGGTGTGTTTTCAAAATCCAGCAATGATACATCTGGATCATTTGCACTGTCTGGTAAAACTACACTGTCAACAATTTCTTCCACCTCGGATTTTGCTAATTGAGGGTTTGTGTTTGGGCTAAATTCAAGATTGATTATCGAAACTCCTTCTTGGGATATGGAGTTTATTTCTTTTAGTCCCGCTAGATTTGACAGTTTTTTTTCAAGCGGTATGGTAATTAAGGTTTCAATGTCGCTTGGCGAAGCTTGAGGTAAAGCTGTTACCACATTTATTATTGGGATTTCAACTTCCGGATTGAGTTTTCGAGGTAACTCAAAGTACGAATATAAACCGCCAGCAATTATTAGCGACAACAAAAGAATAACTATTCTTATGTTTGATATGTACTTTTCCAAAAAAGTATTCGCTAATTTTTTGTCAAATTTTATTTTTTTAAGATAAGAAATAGACATTTTTGTTAGCGAAGAATAATTGGATCATTGTTTGATATTCCTCTTGTGACAATAACTTTTTCAATTTTTTGTTCTGGTTCAACAACAGCGTAGTAACCAATAACTTTTTTGATTTTTATTTTTACAGACTTGACAATGTAATTTTCTGTACCATCTATATTTGTGGGAATATACAGGCTTGCACCGCCT
>JANWVB010000026.1 GCA_025057695.1 Patescibacteria group bacterium | reverse complement strand
TAAGCAGTTTAATTATATGTGCGAGATTGAAACTTTTTTTATAACAATTAGAAATAAAATAATAAATGTTTCTTAGTATTGTTTAAGATCGAAAACATTAAAAGATTAACAAATTGATTTGTATGAATAGGTCTGTCTTGAGTAAAAAAATAACTGGAGAGTTAATTGACAATCTTAAAAATGACTCTCATGCTTTTTTGTCTTTTTTACGTAATCAGAATGATGGAATTATTATTTATGTTTTAGAAAAACTTGGTAGATTAGAAAATGGTTATAGTAGAGAACCATTACAAAATTTACTAAATCACTCAAATGAAAATATTAGAGCTTTATCAATAAAAAATTTAGCAAAAATAGAGGATATAAATCTTTTGTCTACTTTTGTTAAATATGCAAGTGTTGATGAAAGCACGCTAGTAAGAAGAGAGGCAGTTTCTGCTATAGGGCGCCTTAGAAACGAAAAAACTATTCCTGTTTTAATTAATTTATTAAAAGATAAAGATCCAAAAGTTGTGATGCAAGCAATAAGAGGTTTGCTTGTATTTTCTTATAACTCAAAGGTAAAGAATGAATTAAAAAAACTACTAAATCACCCCAACGAGTTAATTAGAGAAGTTATTCATAAAGAAGTAAACGGAGTTCAATATAAATCAAAAAGCCAACAAAAACATGACGAATCACCTGAGTTTTTAAAAAATATTGTGGTTCACGGAGATGTACAGGAAATAATAAAGTACGTACCGGATGAATCCGTTCACTTAACTTTTACATCACCACCTTATTATAATGCAAGAGATTATTCAATTTATCAAAGTTATGATGAGTATTTGAATTTCTTAGAGCGGGTTTTCAAAGAAGTTCATCGTGTAACCAAAGAGGGTAGGTTTTTTATCCTTAATACTTCCCCAATTATAATTCCAAGAATTAGCAGGCAACATGCCAGTAAAAGATATCCTATTCCATATGACATACACCCGTTTTTAATAAAAATGGGGTGGGAGTTTATTGACGATATTGTATGGGTCAAACCGGAAGCAAGTGTAAAAAATAGGAATGCTGGATTTTTACAACACAGAAAACCACTAGCCTATAAACCAAATGCTGTCACTGAAATGTTAATGGTCTATCGCAAAAAAACTGATAAATTAATAGATTGGAACATTAAACAATATAGTTTAGAAAAAGTTAAAAAAAGTAAGGTGCTTGGAGAATATGAAACAACTAATATTTGGCGTATAGACCCAGCATTTGATAAGGTTCATACCGCAGTCTTTCCACTTGAGCTTTGTAACAGGGTTATAAAATTTTATTCATTTGTAGGAGATTTAATATTCGATCCATTTGCCGGGAGTGGGACGCTAGGGAGAGCCGCATTAAACTTAGAACGTAATTTCTTTTTAACAGAAAAGGAGGCCAAATATGTAAATAGAATTAAAGAAGAATTAAATAAGGTTGGCGGTTTATTTAACCAAATAGGGCAGTCAAGATTTCTTGAACTTAATGAATTTATTAAATTATCAAAAGGCGAAATATGACTATAACAGAACAAGTAGTGAAAAATATTATTAAAAGATTATTAAGAGGCGAAGACTACAGAATCGAAGTAGTTACTTTAATCAATGCAGAGTTTTTGCAGTTTGCGGTGGATTTCTTTAAAAGGATTGTTGATGCAAAATTAAAAAGTCAACACATAACCGTTGACTGGTATAAAAAAGAATTTCTTAGTCCAGAATTACCAGCAAAAGATATTGCCATTAATGCCGGATTGAATAGAAAAACGATTCACAATATGTTTAATTCCTCGACAAAGGAAATAGTTATAGATGCATCAAACGAACATTATGACTCTTTGTATGAAACGATTAAAAATCTTGTAGAAACAGAGCACGAACTTGATCTTGCGTTGACTATTAAATTTAAAGGGGTAAGTGTTGATTTAAATGTAAGTGAAAGTTTGATAATAATAAATACTCTTGCAGTAAAAAGAGCAGAATTAAGAGGCGGTCTTTGGAGTACTGCTGGCAAAAGGGTGGAAAAACCATTGATGCAGACGCTTTGTAAACTATATGATGTGCCGGATAATAACTATGCTGTGAAGATAAAAGGACGAGTTGTTGAAGATGCGGATTTTGAAAGGGAAGTAGATTTTTATTTAGTTGAGGGTAATAATCAATATAAATGTGAAGTCAAACTAATGGGCAGAGGTAATCCGGAAAGTGCCGATGCTGTAATAGCAAGAGATAGTAAGGTGTTTGTGGCTGATAAACTTTCTGAAACCAACAAGAGACAACTTGATAGTTTAAGAGTTGAATGGGTAGAGTTAAGGAGAGATGGTGGATTTCAACAATTCGAGACTGTGTTAAATAATTTAAAAATTCCACACGGAAAACTACCCCAAAATTTTGATAAAAAATCAGAAATAATTTTTAAAGAGATTTTTAGATAATAGCAATCAGAAATCTAAAAATTATTTTTATAAAAAACCATTTTTGTTACACTTGACTTGTCAGATGTTGGCTTTTCATGTTTATGCAAAATGTTCCATTTTTAGCAAAAAACAAACAAGTTTCAATTTTTACAGACAAAGCTTACTTTAAGTGTGAGAATATAATCATATATAAAGATAACATTTTGAATATCTCTGCTATTCCGCAAAATTCTATAGATCTTATAGTTACTTCCCCTCCTTACAATGTTGACATTCACTACAACTCTCATTCTGACAATTTAAGTTATGATGAATATTTGCAGTTTACTGAAAAATGGATTAGAAAGTGTCTTGAATTGGCAAAAGATGATGGGCGTTTTTGTTTGAATATCCCGCTTGATAAAAACAAAGGAGGGCAACAATCAGTATATGCAGATATTACAACAATAGCCAAAGATTTAGGCTGGAAATATCATTCTACTATAATCTGGAATGAAGGAAATATCTCAAGAAGAACTGCTTGGGGATCTTTTATGTCGGCTTCCGCGCCATATGTGATTGCTCCAGTGGAGACGATAGTTGTTTTTTACAAGAAAAATTGGAAAAAGATTAGTGGTAGCAGAAAAAGCGATATAACAAAAAAGGAATTTATGGATTGGACTAATGGAATTTGGACTTTTGGTGGCGAAAGCAAGAAAAGGGTTGGGCATCCTGCTCCTTTTCCGATAGAGTTGCCTCGTCGCTGTATTAAACTTTTTTCTTTTGTTGGTGATACTGTTTTGGATCCTTTTTTGGGAAGTGGAACCACATTAATTGCCGCTTATCTGAATAACAGGAAAGGCATAGGTGTGGATGTGGACGAAGGATATTGCAATTTAGCAATAAAACGGCTGAGACAAGAAGCGCATGTTGATCAACAGAGCTTTAATTTCTAGATACTCTAATATGAGTGGTAAAGGCAAAAAATCAATTACTGATTTTATAAAGGAGTATTTCAAAAAATATCCTAATCAAAATGTTCAGCATGGACCCGTTGTTGATTGGGTTGAAGATAAATATGTAAAACTTTATGGCAAAAAACCTCGCGACATATGGCGAAGCATTAGAAAATTACATGAAGAAGGATTTCTTATTAAAATTAAAAAAGGTGTTTATTGTTACGATCCAGAAGCGGTAGTGCGTAAACATGTGGATGATTTTACCAAAGAACAAAAGGAAGAAATTTTGAAAAGAGATAACTACAAGTGTGTAATTTGTGGCAGGGGCAGGAAAGAAGGGGTAGAGCTTCATGTTGATCATATTCAACCAAAATATTTAGGTGGAAAGTCAATTGTGGAAAATGGTCAGACATTATGTGCTCAGCATAACTTTATTAAAAAAACTTTAAAACAAACGGAAACTGGCAAGAAAATGTTTATTCGTCTTTATGAGCTTGCTAAAAGCGAGGGCAATAAAAAATTAATGCAATTTTGCGCGGATATTTTAGAAACTTATGAAAGGCATGGGATTAATGGTCATATTGTTTGGGAGAGGTAATTAAGAAGTGTTTGTTCTGTTGTGCTATTTAAAATTTTGTTTAAGTTTTTTTAAAAAACCAGCACTTGAAGTTTTTCTTTGATTAGTTTAAATTTTCTTTAAAGGAAAGTTCTGAAAAAATTGGGCAAGGAAAATTTTTCTTGCCCTTTTTTGTTTTTGTGCCTTGAATGTTTGGGTTTTTTGCCTTTTAATTAAAATTGCAAGAAAAAAACGCGATTTGATTAATAGAAAGGGGGTGGAGAAAAGTATGCTTTCTGATTTGGCTAAACAAGTAAGTTCTGCTTTGGTGTCTGCGATTGCTGGGGCAGATGATGTTCTGACTGCTTTGAGAACAGCTTTCAAAAATCAAATAACTGGTACGCTGAGAGATGTTGCCGATATCGCAACTAGCAGTCTTGATGCTGTGAGCGATGTTGTTTCAGGTGCGGTGTCCGCCGCCAGTAGCGCTGGTATTTCTTTGGTGGATGCGGCTCGTGATAGTGTTGGCGAAACAGTTGATGCTGTTTCAGAAACAGGAGGCAATGTCCTGACTGCCGTCTCCAAAGCTGTGAGCGGCGCTGTCAAAGGGGCATCAAGTGTGGGCGGCGATGTTGCCAAAGTTGCTGTCTCTGCCGTTGAAGGAGCTGTAGAGCACGCCGGCAAGGTTGGGGTAAGCACCACCGAAGCGGCACGCGAAGCGGTTGTCGCTGTTGTAAAAGCCGCCGATGAAGTAGGCGGAGAAGTTGGCAAGTCCGTGCGTGACGCTTTGCTTTCAGCGGCAAGTTTGCCAAGAGATGTGATAGATTCTGTTCTTAAAGGAAGCGGCAAATAAATTTGCTTATAAAAAGGAACTCTTTTTGTATGTATATAAATTCAAAATTAGAGTTCCTTTTTTATTTTTGTGAAAGACTATTTTTCACCGTTTTATTTGTTTTTTTGTCAATGCAAAGGTTGCATGAATTTTTGTGATTTGCGATTATATATACGGTTGATATACCGATAAGAGCGTAAGTTGGGTTAATTAGCCAAGGCCAATCAGCCAGAACATTGGCTATAACATTTGTTTTGAAAATACCAAGCATGCCCAAGTTAATTCCTCCGATCCAGAGAAGCACATGCGCGCCAGTGTGAATTTTTTTCGCTAAAATTTTAAACATTTTGTCAAATTTGCTTTGCCGTTGGAAATATTACCAAGATATCTAATATTATATAGACTTAACTGCCTGAATTGGTATAATTGCTTTGTAAATTATTCAATCCCCTGTAGCTCAACGGTAGAGCGGCTCGCTGTTAACGAGAAGGTTCTAGGTTCGAATCCTAGCGGGGGAGCCAGAGAAGTTCGGGCTAATCTGAGTAAGGGCTAATTTTTTATCCTCAGGATTTGCATATTTTATACTTTTCGTTAAGGTTTATGCTAAAGTTAATAACATTTTTACAATTTTTTAGCCATTTATTTGATCTATATTCAATATTTTCTGATCTTTTTTTAATAATCCTTCTTTTTACATTTTCGCTTTTGTTGTTGTTATCCAATTTGGCATTACTTGACAATAAACTTAATAAGAATTTATTTATAGGAGTGTTTTTAAATATTTGAGAGGGATTTTATATATTTTTTTCTGCAGAAATAGTGGTTTGAGTGGCATGGTAGACTAAAACTTTTCTTTTATCATCTATGTCTTATTCTTGAAATCATATTAATGGTATTAAGCCTATTCTAGTTTTTTACTAAAAGAAGTTTAATGTAATAAAAAATAAAATAAGAGAAGCTCTTATCACATTTAAAAGGATCACAATTTAGAATTTAGATGGAATAAAAGAGAAACAAATATTTATAAGTTTTTTCTAAAATAATTTAGAGAAAACCTTTTAAAGCGCTCTAGACTCTTAGATATTTTCTATATTTTCCGAAACAAAGTCGAGGTCCAAAACCAAGAGGATGAAGTTTCTTAATGGAAGTGATAAGAACTTTTTCTTTATCAGAATCAGAAATTAAAATTTCAATATCATCTTTTATCAACTCGGCAAATTCCCATATAAGCTGACGACAAATACCACAAGGTCCAGAATGGATTTTTACCTTAAAATATTCACTTTTGGCAATAATAGCTAATTTTTTTATATGATATTCACCATTGGTGACCATCTGACAAATTGCTGATCGTTCTGCGCATATTCCCCCATAAGCGCACGTGTTGATGTTAACACCTCTGTAAATATTGCCCTTTTTTGTAACCAGCACGCAACCAACATAAAATTGAGAGTAGGGATCATAACCATTAATTAAAACTTTTTCCGCTTCATTGATTAATGTTTGATCTTCAGGATTTAATTTTGTGAAGGAAACATTTTTCATAATTTTAAAAATCGAAATTCTCTTTTAATTGGACGTCTTTTCCTTTGAGTTTGAGGTGGAAAAGAATCTACTACATTGAAGGTGATAGTAATTCCTCTGCCGAACACTATCTCTAAAAGATGCTTTAAATGTTGAGAAGAGCGTTCTCTTCTCTCTGGATCGCTAAAGAATGTTGGTTCTTTCACGGTTATTCTTAAATTTAAGAGGAGAGATTTGAGCTAATTCAAATTCCTGAATATTTATTCCTATATCAAATATCCATCGATAAGTTATTCTAACATAGTTCCCGCAGGTACTATTGATCCATCTTATCTTAAAAAGGCGTCATTGTGGCCTTCAATTTTATCAATTTGTCTCCAATTAATATTGCATTTTTTAGGCTCATCTAAAGTGATATAATCACCTTGAACATATTTAATGAAAGGCATAGCACGATTTAATAAATTCGTTCCAACTACTAACCCTGTACCTTTCTGAATTGGTAAAAAACTTTTAGGGTCAACAACGTCAATTCTTACCGTGTCCTCACAAATGTGATAATGACCGCAGGGACACTCAAGAGCTATTCGCGTTAGTTCTTCAGAACTGTACTCGTCTAATACGGGAATCCCCCCTAATTGATTGCTCATTATTCTTCTTTCTTCTTTTGAAGACATTTCCGAATGAGTTACTACTAATTTAAGCTTTCTTCTAACACTTTCTCGTAAATAAGGTATTAAAGATTGAATATTTGAGGGATATAAAGAAAGAATTTCGGGAGAAAATTCATCTAAAATTTTTGCTATCTCTTCTGGATTAATTAAGCTACTTATAAAAATTGATTGATATTCACCATTTCCTAAAGAATCTACCCACCAAGGAACAGTATAAACATGCGCTAATTTTTGGTTTTTATTATACCCCCCCACTTTGTAGTCAAAATTGACGAATACCTTGTAAAGTGTTAACAATAATTGCTTGTGGATCAACATAAATTCTTAAGATTTTTCCAGAAGAGCCACTTGATCGAGTTGAAAATAAGCCTTCAATCATATAATCAGGATTGACACAAAGATTTGGGAAAGCATTAATTAAATCATCTTTTGTTATTACCGGCAAACGATGGTAATCTTCCCAATTCTTTAAATCTCCTGACTCAAAACCCATTCTTTGATATTTTTCTCTATAGATGGGAATTTTATTGTAAGCTAACGTCACTAATTTTCTTATTTTCTCCAATTGTCGTCTTTCAATTACTTCAGGTGGTAAAAAGAGTTCCTCAAATAACCTCTGTAAAGTTTCAGAATCATAAGAAAGCGCTAAAGCATTTCTAAATTCGGTAGAAGTTTTATGCATCGAAGGGAGTCTTTCAGTTTCCCAATACTCAACTATTATCGGAGATTGGCATGATTGCTCTTGCTCATTTATAGATATTTTATCAAAAATAGACTATAAAGTGAGGGTATGTATAAGTCACGTACATATGAGACTCTGAAGGTAAAATTTTTAATAAGTAAACAATTTAAAAAGTAGTGAAATCAAGAGTGGGGTGAGACATAAAAAGTTCTGATTTTGTTTATTAGGAGGAGCGAGTTAAGCGGGTCTCTGATAAAACTCTTGCTATCTACAAAGATTTATCTCTCCAGCCATCTGTGTTTTCTACTCAGAAAACGGGCTAAACAATATCAACAGATTATCAAGCTAAAAGAATGGCAACGAAACTCCATAGCTTTTGGCAAAAATTGCTTAGACATATCAAAGACGATACTCGAATAAAATAATCAGACTCTGGAGACAATAATTAGGGTCCATTTACTCAGATTTTGGAGAAACGGCGGAATGGACGAACATAGGAATGCAGAAGTGGCAAAAAGTAGACCATAGATTTTTAGCTGCTTAATTGCAGATGTATTTTTATATTGGGAAAGCAGTAGAATTTAATGGAGATAGTTTCGAGAAACACCATGCTCAAGATGTAGCTTCTGTTTTAGATCTGGAAACAATGTGGATGGTTGCCCATAAAAGCCTAACTCAAGAGGTAGCAGAAATAGTTGGGGCATATTGTCAAGATACGTCAGAATATCCCGGGCTCAAAATTATCCGTTTCGCCTTTTGACTGTCACCTTAATGAGGCTTTCCACAAAATGCGGTGTGTTCCTTTTATCCTGAATCATGAAAGCTTAATTGATAAATTAAAGCTATACATTGGTGTATAAAGACAACTGTGTTGAGGAATTTTTTTTATTATTTCAATCAAGCTAGAAATTTTTATCAACTTATTTCAGTACGACGTTGGGAAATGATGATTCCTCAAATCAAAGAAGAAATTATAGGGTTTTAGCTATACAGTCGGGAGGCAAGATTGAAGATATGGTAGCTTTGCTGGCTGGTAAAATAAAGTCCATAACTAGCACTCACTTTGGAGAACCAAAAAACATCGAAGCGCCAGATTTGAATGAGTCTAAGAAACCAGAACGCTTTTCGTTTCCCAATCATACAAAAAGTGGCAGAAAGATATAGGCAAACAGCAAGGCTATGAAAATAAGAAAAACCGCCACAGCTATTATTGTTTACGATTTGAAAACAAAACTGTTCCTAATATAAAGGATTTTTTTGCAAAATTGATTACAGGTTTAGGAAACAAAAAATATAGATATTTGATGTAGGTCAGGAATAAAAGGTTATTTGTTTTAAAAGATATGCCTAGGTAAGTTAACAATTAAGTTGTAAAAAAATATGATGGTTGTAATTTTTTTGAAGGGATAAAATTTTGTTTTTAAAAAAGGACAATGTTTTTACTATTCCCAAGCTAGGAAAATTGAGATTTCTGAGAGATAAAATAGAATCAATGTGGAAAAATTTAATCTTCGAATTGAGGAGAAAGAGTTGATATTTATTCTCTTATTGGATGGGGTTAATGCTAAACTTAACAACGTAATTGGAAGATAGGGGAATTTTTAGAATTGGTGCCAAAGTTTAAATGTAGTTTTTTTAAATATTTGATCAACTATCGGAACGAAGTTGGGTACGCGTTACAAGGTTTGGAAGTTTGTAAAATATTTAAAATTTTATTAGTAACCTCGTTTGTTGAGATATTAATCATACAAAAACCTTTTATTGGTTGAGAGCAAGAATAGTAACAAGGTGAGCAAGAAAGCTTAGGGCCGATAATTATACTATGCTCATTAGTCAACTCCAGCTCTTTATCTGGCATTGGACCTACAAGTACCACAGTGGGTTTTTTAAAGGCTTGGGCGACATGAAAACCGAAAGTGTCGGCGGTAACTACAACTTTACAATTATGAATTATTGCCATAAAGTTCCCTATCTCTATGTTATTTGGCAACACCGCCAGGTTTTCCATGGTTTTATCTCTCCCAAGATGTTGGATGACCTCATCTCTAGCATCGGAATCTTCAGGGCCACTCAAAACTAATATGCCTATTTCGGGGCGCGATTGAGCAACCTCGATTATTAATTCAGAAAATCTGTATGGCGGCCACCGCCTTAAAACCCCTTTTCGGCTGGTGCCTATATTCAGGCCTATAACATCTGCGTAATTCCTGCCGTTAAAAGCATTGTTAATAATTTCAGCGGCTTTTTGATAATTTGAAGGGTTTAATCTAATGTCGTATTCTGGACCAGAGTATTCCAAGCCAATGCTTTCCAGCAGTATTTGTTGCATGGTTAGTTGGTTAGCCTTCCTGAAAGCGTCGTCTATTTGCAGTCGTTGCAAGTAATTGGCATAAGGGGGAACACCACAAAATTTACCTTGAGCATTTAAAGCAAAACCAGCTATACAAGTATTTGCCTTAACGATTTCCACAACCCGAACTTGGTTATTGCTAGACTCGAAATTTACCAAAACATCTACCCTTAAAGCTGATTGATCAAACTTTCCCGCTTCTACATCAATTGGAGTTACATTTGGAACGTATTTTAATAATTCGGCTCCACGCTTGTGCGTAAACCAATATATTACGGTATTGGGATTGATTTTACCGATGCCCTTGGAAATTGCGGTCGTTCTTAAAATACTACCTAGACCACCCATTTCTACTATACCAACGCTAGATGCTGTCCTAAGCTCCTCCGGACTATATGGTTTATTGACAATTTGCAGAATTTTTTGACCTTCTTGGTAAAAAGCGCAATTGGCACAATTAGCCAAACCTTGTTTTTTTTGTTCTGTACAAGGCTTGTAACCTAACCAATTAGCACATTCTGGTTTAAAGATTTCAGATTGAAAGTAGCTCATCTTTGTATTTATTAATTATGTGACTTACAGGAAAAGTAAGTTCTTTTTGCAAAGCTTGGTCTATGCTTAGCCAAACAGGATTTTTGCCCTCCGCGCATACTTTTATTTCCATATCGTCAATTTCCTCCAAAAGATATAAATACGCGTGCCACCTGTGAGCGTCAGATCCTCTTCTGCATGAGTCCCCAACAATATTTTCAGCGCTTATTTTGAGCAAATTTTTGGCTTTGATTCCAACTTCTTCTTCAAGCTCCCGCATTGCGGCTTGCAACGGTTCTTCTCCCGAGTCAACATGTCCGGAAGGAACGGTGTAAGAAAAAGGATATATAGTCCTTTCAAAAAACAAGAAATTTTTTTGTTTGTTTCTCACAAAAACACCCGCGCTTTCGTGCCAATATTCACCTTTTTCGTCGACCCACCATTTGATAGCCGGATCAATGACTATTGACCTTTCGCTGATTTTGCCACACTCGCGGCACAAATAATAAGTTTTTCCATCTTTGCAAATTGCCTCAACCTTTTCGGCATGGCAAAGAAGGCAATATTGGTGATATTGTCCATCGTTTTTCCATTGAAATTTAAGTTTCATAAAGGTTTATATATTATACACGAAAAAGTCAATTTTTAGCCTAATTTGAAGCCAGATCTGGTTTTTAATAAAGTTAGGAATTTGAAGAAAGAATAAAAAGTAGATTTGGGTGACAGTGAGAATGGAACGATAGCAATTAATCTTGCAATCGGAATGGAGAATTATTTGACCCAATACATGCGGGATGTAGAGGAATTTTTGAAAATTGGCAATGAATGGCAAGAACATAGAAACTAAAGATGGCAGAAAAAAACTTTTTTATTATTTTTCAACTTTTGATGTTTGCTTATTGACGAAGACATCTTTTATTGAAAAATTGTTTATCGCGTTTCAGACGACAAGTTTGACGTTGTTTGCTTTTTAGTGGTTGTTTTTGTATTAATTGAGATATTTTTCTTTCACACACAATGTTGTATGTTTAACAAATCTTTATACCCAAAATACAATCTGAAGGAAAAGATTCACATAGTGTAAAAATTAAAAATCTTTTCATAATCTTGACTTTTATATGAGGCAGTTTTCTTTCTAGGGATTATTGTTCCTAACTCTGTCTTTCGTTCAGCAGTTTGTTAGCAAAAGTTCAATTTTTTAATTCCAAAATTTGGATGAATATAGCGTAAAAGACTATTTGCCGAAATACTTTATATTAACAATCTATAATAAAAGTTAAACATTCAAAGGAATATATATTTTTGATGATTTTTAAAAATAGTTTATAAAGCAGACATATTGGTGGTATTTTATAAATAGGATTTAGTGAAATTTAAAATGCTAAAATTATTCAATTAAGTTATAAAAAACTGATTATTTGATCTTTTGCATAAATTTGAGATAAATTTGTGTTTATAAGATTAGAAATTTGAGAAAGTGTGTCATTTCATATTCCAGCTCATTGATTAAACCCGTCAACTTTATAGTTTTAATAGTAAGTCCAGTTTTTTATTTTTTTTGCTTAACTTAAACTTTGCAATTTCTTAAGTCTTTGATTGATACTTCGCTACTGATTTTTTTCAATTTTTTTCAATGGTTTGCGGTTTGGGATCTTTTTCATTTTTTTTGAATTTTATTACTTAAATAATTTTGTTAATCTTTTTGCTTAAATTTGTTTTGAAGTTTTTTGGTTATCAGCACTTGATTAGGTGGGCGTATTGTGATTTTGTATGGTGGTTTGTAAGATTACATTTCACATTTTCCATCAAGGTTTAATTGTTCATCTTGTGATAAATTTATTGTACATTAGTATAAATATCAGCTCTTTCGTAAATTTTCGAGAATGAAAAATGCGCTTGATAGTTTAAGTAAACAAAGCTAAACAGGTAATTTCAAAAACAGATCTCTTTTAGCTAATATATGGAAGATATAAAAAAACTAGATATTTTAAAATTGACAAACAATGTATTTGTTAGTTCAAAAATGTAAATGTATGGATACTGAAGAATATAGGAAAAAGATTGAGCTAA
The DNA here is from genome assembly GCA_025057695.1 of Patescibacteria group bacterium. GTDB lineage: Bacteria > Patescibacteriota > Microgenomatia > UBA8517 > UBA8517 > JANWVB01. Next base: position 2,096 of record JANWVB010000026.1, on the reverse strand, counting down.
AGATACTTGAGATTATGGAGCAAAAATTGAAAGATGGAAAAATGAATGCTCAAAGAGCAAAAGAAATTGCTAAATATGTCCTAAACACTCTTCGTCCTTACATGAACTTAAGTCAAATTCATGCCGTAGTGCAGGAGTTTGACGATCGTTTTCCAGAATTAGTGCCTGTGGTTTTAGAAGTATCAAGAAACTACGAAGAACAAATAAAGGAAGTGGTGCTTAGGCATGCAAGCAGACTTTTGAATCAAGGGAAATTAGATGAAGCAAATTGCATTCTTAAACAAGCTACAAATAAACAAAGCAAACTGAGGATAGTATGACAGACAGATTGCCAAGTTCTGAGTTATCAGAGGTTGCAACATCCGAAACATATAAACCAGTAGAAGTAGAATTTTCAGAGATCCAAAGCATAGGTCAAACAGAAAAGGCAATGGTTGCAAGGATTGATCAAGATGGAGACCCTGATTTGGTATTTCAAGATTTAGTAGAAATGGAGACAAAAGTGGTTAACCCAGCGAGTAAAGAATTTACTTCGGATGCAATTCCCGCTGGTGAAGAATCAGGGCAATGTCAACAAGGTGGTGCAGAAATTGAAACTAAATGTCCAGTCACTTGGAAAGAGATCTTTCAAACTAAGACAGGAAAAGAATTTCAAAATGCAATGATGGGAATTGGTCCTGATGGAAAACAGGATGTTATAAAAGGCCGGATAAATAGGGATTATTCGATGAGGGAGTTTGTAAGAAGGCACCCACGGGAAGCTTTGCAGTATATGGAAATTTTCCAAAGAGAATATGGGGTACCACACTATGATTTGCAAAAAGCTATACAACAAGTGGCAGAGCTTGAACAAAATCCTTTTCAAGTTTCTCAAGAAGACCCAAAATATGCTGAATTATCTGATCGAATGGAACAAGACGCTAGATATATTGAATTGCGAAATCAATTATATAATGATCATAAAGTTAAAGTTTTTGGCACAACAGACTTTCGTGACATCCCGCTTGAGAGGTTTATTGATTTAGTAAGTTTAGATTCGAATATTCTTTACTCAGTGGATGCAGAAGCAGAGAAGGTGTTTCGTGAAACTTATCCCGATGTGGCAAGATTATATGATGAAAGAGAAAGTAAAAGAGTTTATCGTGATCCTGATGGGCTAATAAATATAGACAGAGATCCACTTTTTCTCAAAATGTTGGAACCAAACAGTCATGGTGAGGTTTGGACTCGTGAAGAAGCAATGAGGCGATTTGCACTAATGTATCCAGATAAAGCTAAATTCTATGCTGAAAGATACACTGAATTGCGACCATACTTAGAGAATCAAACTGAGTTTGCTGGAAAAAATTTGGCAGAGACTTTTGTTACGACCCAAAATGTTGTTGGTGATAATCTAGCGCAGGCTGAAAACTTTAACCTTGAGGTAGTTGCTATTAACACTCTAGCGCAATCTGTGTTAGAAAGATTGCAAGAAGCTGGTGTTGAAGCAAGAATTATACAAATTGTAAATGCGGGTGAATTTACTGAAGCAGTTATTCTTCCTAAAAAAGAAATTTTTACGGAAAAAATGGTTCGGGTTTATCGTGGAGTAAATCAATTAGACGCTTCTTTGCTAAAACAAGTACCATACGCTATGCGTGCTGAAGGTGAAAATGAAACAGGTTCAGTTGTCTTGGACAATTTAACACAAGAAGTTGCTATTCTAGCAAATGAACCAACTTATGAAAATTTGATAAAGTATGTGAATAAAGCTAAATCTCAGATGAACGAAATTCAAAGAACCAAACTTGATAGAGACTTGGCAGAGATTGAAAGTGGCATACTAAAAGGAAATAGTGTTAGAACTGAACTTATTTATCATCAGATTGGACACAATGGAGGATTTTTTGATAGTGGAATAAGTCCTTATTTATCAGTGTCTTGGAGTCCAAGTGAGGCATTAGAATATGCAGGTCTAAATGGTGCAATACTTGTTATTGATGTTCCTATATCCCAAATAGAAGACTTTGGAGATAATTGCACAGAAACGAATTTGAAGGGTGTATTAGATCCAAATAATATTACAGCCATTATTCCAATAAATGGAGTTAATAAAG
>JANWVB010000025.1 GCA_025057695.1 Patescibacteria group bacterium | reverse complement strand
AACTTGCGGATGTATTTTAGAAAATGGGTAATTCATCCTATCAGACGCAAAAAAACTCATTTACGATCCAGACTTTTACAACATAAAGGTTGCAAGATCGTTGGTGTTGCCGGTTCTGCCGGGAAAACAACTACGAAGCAGATGTTGCATTCAGTGCTTTCTCAGAAATTTAAAACTGTAAGTAGCAAGGGAAATATTGATCCTGTTTACAACATACCTGAGACTGTGCTTCATACTCCTTTGGATACTGAAATGTTAGTTTTAGAAATGAGTGTTGAGTTTCCGGGTGAAATGAACTTTTACAATTGGCTTGCTAATCCAGATATTGGAGTTTTAATTTCTGTGGATTGGACACATACAGAGTTTTTTGGAGATGTTGAAGGTGTTTTGAGAGAAGAAGAAAAGATAGCGACATTGTTATCAGAAAATTCATTTGCGGTTTTAAATTATGATGATAAAAGAGTCAGAAGCGTAGCATCAAAAACAAAGGCAAAAGTGCTTTTTTTTGGATCTTGTAATAAATGTGATGTTTGGTTTAGCGATGTTTTTATCACAAAAGATTTGAAAACACAAGTAACATTGCACCACAAAAATGATCGAGTAAAAGTTTTAGTGCCATTTTTGGGATATCACTTTGCAAGTTTAGCCGCCGCTGCGGCTTGTGTAGGATTAATAAACAATATGGATTTATTAGACATAAAAATAGGGATCGAAGAAAGCAGAGGAGAACCGCATCGGATGTTGCCTATACTACTTCGAGATAATATTACGATTATAGATGACACATATAACGCCAATCCTCTTGCAACAAAAGCTGCTCTTAAAGTATTAAAAGATGTTGCTGGGAAAAGACGCAAAATTTTTGTGTTTGGCGAAATGAAGGAATTGGGGGCACATGCTATTAAAGGACATGAGGATGTTGGAGAATATGTTGCAGAAGTTGGTGTAGACGAGCTGATTACGATAGGCGCTTTAACTAAAGAAACTATAAAAAGCGCTTCGAAAAATGCTAACAGAAAAATGAATGCTGTTAATCTGGAAAGCAATCAAGAGGTTGTCAAAGAATTGTTAAAAAGATTGCAACCCAATGATGTTGTTTTGATTAAAGGTTCAAGATCAATGAAACTTGATGAAGTGGTGGATACTATACAAAGATTTTATAAAAAAGCTGGAGCTTATAATTTGAAAAGTGTTAAAAATTAATTGTCTTGTAGTATTAGTTAAAACAAATTTGATTTTTATAGTTAACTAGATTAGTTATCTTATTTGTATGCTGACGTATTTTTATTTTTTTAATTTATGTCAATAGAAAGCATATTGCCTTTAGTGCTTGGTTTAATTCTATTTTCTTTTTGTGTCACGGGAGTGTTTTTAGTCCCTTTTATTGATCTTTTGTACAAGCTTAAAATGACTCGCAGAAAAGAAGCTCCATCAAAAGGCAAGGTTCCTCTTTTTGATACACTCCATGACATAAAAGCTGGCACTCCAATTGGAGGTGGAATACTTATAGTTTTTGTTGTCACAGTTTTATTTGCCCTTATTTTTCCTTTCTCATCGCATATGGGTGTTTTTATAAGAAGCGCTTATGACTTAAGATACGAACTTTTTGTAATATTTTTTACTTTTATTTCTTTTGCGGTTTTGGGGTTGATTGATGATTATGTCAAAATTTTTGGCAAAGCTACATCTTCCGGATCGCTTGGTTTTGCCTTTGGTTTGACCAAATCTCAGAAATTTCTTCTTCAATGGGTTTTGGCGTTTGCGATTAGTTTTACTATGTATTTTTATCTAAAAATTCAAATATTGCACATTCCGCTTTTGGGTGCTGTTTTGGATTTGGGATGGTTTTTTATACCTTTTGCGGCATTTGTTATTGTGGCTTTTGCAAATGCTGTAAACATTACTGACGGTCTTGATGGTCTTTCTTGTGGTGTGCTTTTGATATGTCTTGTGGCTTTTGTAATTATTGCGGCAAACAACTTAGATACCCCAATTGCTGTTTTTATAGCAATTTGGATAGGATCTTTAATTGCTTTTTTATATTTTAATGTTTGGCCGGCGCGCATTTTTTTGGGTGACGCTGGGGCATTGTCATTTGGAGCACTGCTTGCTGTAATTGGACTTCTAACTGGCAATATTGTTGCGTTGGTTGTGATTGGTGGCATATTTGTTATTGAAACTGTTTCTTCAGCTTTGCAAGTTTTGGGTTGGAAATTTTTGAAAAGGCCTATTTTACCTCTTGCGCCTTTGCATCATACTTTTCAGGCTTTAGGTTGGCCTGAGCAAAAAATAGTTATGCGGGCTTGGATTTTGGCTATCTTACTTGCAATTTTTGGTCTTTGGTTGGCAACAATTTGATGTTCTAGTATTAATTTGCATTTTAGACTTAAGGTCTTTTTAAGTTTTGTTTATTGTAATAACATATTTTAGTGCATAGAAAACCTTCAAGAATTAAATTTGAAATTCTAGAATTTGATAAAACCTTCTTGAGTTTAGTTCTTTTTCTTGTTGTTCTTGGATTAATTGCAATTTGGGACGCGTCCGCTCCGTTGGGGGCAAAAGAATTTGGAGATAAATTTTATTATGTGAAGCAACAATTTTTATGGGCGATACTTGGGTTTTTAGGGATGTGGTTTTTTTATAAATTTAATCTTCATTATTTGAAAGTTTTTTCAAATCATATCTTTTATTTTGCCTCTTTTTTGCTTGTTATTGTTTTAATTCCAAGTATTGGCATATCTTTGCTTGGCGCCAGGCGTTGGATTGATGTTGGTTTTGTTTCCTTTCAGCCGTCAGAGTTTATGAAATTGGCACTAACAATACAAGTTGCAAGTTTGATTAGTAGTAGAGCAGATTTTAAGAAGGTAATTGTTGTTTTTTTGATTGCTGTGGGTTTGATTATGTTGCAACCTGATTTGGGCACTGCTTTGGTTATTGCTGCGATTTTCTTTTCTCAACTTTTTGTTTCTGGTTTTCCTCTTGTCAATTTTGTATTTCTTGCTGCGGGTGGATTACTTGCTTCTATTATACTTATTATGACTTCAGATTACAGGAGGCAAAGGTTTATGACTTTTCTATCTGAAACTACAGATCCGTTGGGGCATGGGTATCATATTCGTCAGGTTCTTTTAGCGCTTGGTTCGGGTGGGTTGTTGGGTGTTGGTTTTGGGCATTCCAGACAGAAACATCTTTTTTTACCAGAAACTGCGAATGATTCTATATTTGCAATTATTGCCGAAGAATTAGGTTTTGTCGGATCTTTGTTCTTGATTTTTTTACTGGTGTATTTTATTTACAGGTGTCTTTTGATTGCTAAGGAAGCTAATGATTATTTCAAAAAAATTTTAGCCATTGGTATTACCGGTTGGTTTGGTGGACAGATTTTACTTAATATTGGATCCATGGTTGCGCTTTTCCCAATCACCGGCATTCCTTTGCCATTTTTTTCTTATGGTGGTACGTCTCTTGTGGTGATAATGTGCGCCTGTGGGATAATGTTGAATATATCTAAAAACAGCTAATCTGAAAGATTTGGCTTATCTTGATTTCTTTACTGCAGGAAGGGTTATTAATTTTGTTTAGTTTATAAAATAAAAAAGTTATGACCAGAATTTTGCTTACTGGCGGGCATGCGGCTACGACAGCTTTATCTGTGATAAGAGAACTGAAAAAGACGCAGAAGGCTGAAAATATTTTCTGGGTAGGGGCAAAGCGCGCCATAGAGGGTTCAAATGTGTCAACTCTAGAATCAAAAATTTTCCCGCGCGAGGGTATAAAGTGTTATGAAATTATAAGCGGTAGAATACAAAGGAGATTTACAAGGTATACCATAATTTCACTTCTAAGAATACCCATAGGCTTTGTACATGCTTTGTTTATTCTTCTGAATATAAAACCTGATGTTATTTTGTCCTTCGGTGGATACGCCGCTTTTCCTGTGGTTGTTATGGGATTTTTTTTACGAATACCAGTAGTTATACACGAACAAACAATTGCGGCTGGGAGAGCTAATTTATTTTCGGCGAAATTTGCAAGCAAGATAACTCTTGCGAGAAAGGAGAGCAAGAAATATTTTCCAAATGGTATTGTAGTTGGGAATCCTTTACTGCCATCCTTATGTAAAATTGCCCCCAAAAAGGACAAGCCAAAAAGGTTAACTATTTATATCACTGGCGGTTCGAGAGGTTCAATACCTCTTAATCAAACAGTTCTGAAAGTGATAGACAAGCTGTTAAGGAAATATAATGTTATTCATCAGACAGGAGAGTTGGGATATGATGAAGTTTTATCAGCAAGAAACAAATTATCGTTTAGAGAGAGAAATGCGTATCAAATATATGCAACGATTGATCCTAATTCCATTCATGAAATCTGGCAAAAGGCAAGCATTGTTATTGCCAGATCAGGCGCCAATACAGTTGCCGAAGCAATAGCAACCAAAACTCCTTCAATATTTGTTCCGCTTTCTAACACTTACAATGACGAGCAGACAAAGAATGCGATTTTTGCTCAAGATCTTGGTATTGCTTTGGTGTTGCCTGAGAAAGATTTGAATCCAGAGAATTTGCTTAATTTGATAGAAAAAGTTGATTGGAATTGGTCAAAAATGATTAGTAAAATTTCTTCTTATAAAAATAAAGACTTAAAAGCCGCGTCTAGAATTTGCGAGATTATTCTTGGTTTTTCATCGCAGGGATAAATCTTCAAATCCTCAATTATGTTGAAATTTTTTAAAAAACAAGGTTTTACCAAAAAAACTGCAAGAAACATAAATTTTAACAAAAATAAAAATTTGGCTTACTTTGATTCCAATCGCTTTTTACATAAAAAAAAGCAACGAAGCAAACTTTATGTTGCAATGCGATTGAAAACACATCTTGCAAGGCTTGGAAACTCGACTTTTATTTGGTATGTGTTATTAGTATCTTTTGTATTTTTATTAGGTATTTTTTTAGTGAGGTTGGTAAATGTTAACAAAATAACTTGCAGAACAGTAGAGTTAAAAAATTGTGATTTAGCTATTGTTGAGGTATTGAGCAAATATGAAAATTCCAAACTTTACTCTTCTTATGGTTTGATATTTTCACAACTAAAGAAAGAACCAAGTATTGCCGAGTTTAAAGTTGATTTTGATTTATTCAATTTTGGATGGATTGTCACAATTGCCCCCAAAAAAGCTAGTTTTGCCATAACAAATGCAGATTTAAAACTTTTTTCGATTTTATCTGAAGATGGTTATGTGATTTCTGTAGATGATTCCAATGATTTATCATTGCCATTTATTATTGTAGAAGCTGATTTGCCCGAAAAGGGAATGATTTTAGATAAATCTATTCTTTTTGCTTTATCAATAGTAAGAGATATTCAAATTCTATATAATGTCGATAATGGTTTTTTAACTGCAGATGGGTTAGTCATTGAACTTGATAGCAAAAAAAGAGTACTATTTCCTTTAGAAGGCGACAGGCAGGTTCTTGTGGGCGGTTTTATGTATATATTGAGTCGATTAAACAGTCAATCTGGGATTACCAAGCAAGAGAGAGATTTATTACAATCTGCCTTTGAAATCGATATGAGGTTTGAAAATCCTGTTCTACGACCTTTTTTGAGATAATATTAACAGAAATGGCAAATTTTACCAAAAGCAGATTAATTTCAGCTATAGACTTAGGTTCGTCAAAGATAGTTACTGTTGTTGCTCAAATCACAAGCGATTCTCTGTCTGGCACTGAATCTATCAATATTATTGGAGTGCATTCTGCAGAATCAAAAGGGGTTAAAAAAGGTCATATTGTGGATATAGAAGAAGCTGTTGAAGCTATTACATCAAGCGTGGAAGCGGCTGAAAGGATGGCTGGGTATAACATTGAGTCGGCTTATGTTTCTTTGGGTGGAGATCATGTTTCTTCACAAAATTCTCATGGGATTGTTGCGGTTTCTGATCCAAGAGGCGAGATCGGTTACGAAGACGTTAATCGTGTTGTGGAAGGCGCTAGCGCAATATCTTTGCCTTCATCAAGAGAAATTATTCATGTTTTGCCACGCGAGTATATGGTTGATGGTGAGACTGGGGTTCACGATCCGGTAGGAATGAGTGGTGTTCGATTAGAGGTTGAGACTCATTTGGTTATTGCTTCAGCGGCGGCCATTAAAAATCTTAAGAAAGCAGTAAATGAAGTGGGGATTCATGTTAATGGGTTTGTTTTTACTGGATTGGCCGCTAGTGAAGCTGTTTTGACAAAGACAGATAAAGAACTTGGATGTATTTTGATAGATATAGGAGGGGGAACAACCTCTGTTGCGGTTTTTATTGAAGGTTCTTTGTGCTACTCTGGAGTAATTCCAATTGGAGCAAAATATGTCACTAACGATTTAGCAATAGGTTTGAGAGTGCCTCTTGAGACAGCGGAAAAGATAAAATTGTCCCTTTCAAAATTGTATTCAGACTCGCGTCCTCCTTTCTCAAAATCTAAAAAAGATGATGAAGACAAAAAAAGTAAAAAGTTAGATGATGAATTTGATCTTGCTGATTTGGGAGCTGACGAGCATAAAAAAATGTCAAGGAAAACTTTGGTGGAGGGCATAATTAGACCAAGGCTAAATGAAATTTTTAGCATGGTAAGGATGCAAATTGAAAAAGAAGGTTTGATAGGGAGAACTCCAGCGGGGGTTGTTCTTACTGGAGGTGGCGCAGAAACAGTTGGGGTGGTTGAATCGGCTAAAAAAGTATTAGCCTTGCCTGTCAGAGTAGGCTCTCCTAGCGGTTTTGGTGGTTTAATTGATGATATATTAAGTCCACCTTATGCTGTTTCGTTGGGACTTGTTTTGTATGCGGCAAGGCAAGAAAATGATAATTATTCTAATGTGCCGTCTTCTTTGGTAAATAGTATAAAATTGCCTCAATTTGGAATTGTTAACAAGATTATTCAGGCGGTTAAGAATCTTCTTCCTTGAGAAGTTGAGTTCTAAATTAAATTTAGATAATTCCTGATTGTTTGCAACTTCCCTTGATTAGATTTTTTGTATGTGATATAGAGAGAGATAAACAAAGTAAAAACTTTTTATATCATGGCATTAGTTAAACCAGACGCCGCAAAAATAGCAAAAATAAAAGTGATAGGTGTTGGAGGAGGGGGAAGTAACGCTGTCGCATCGATGATTGATAGTGGTGAAATTAATGGAGTTGAATTTATTGCCATAAACACAGACGCTCAGGTTTTGCTTTCTAATAAGGCTCCTACCAAACTTCAGATAGGCGATAAATTAACGCGTGGTTTAGGAGCTGGCGGTAATCCTGAAGTGGGCGCTCAAGCGGCAGAAGAATCTATAGAGAAAATAAAAGAATTAGTAATAGACTCGGATATGGTATTTGTAACTGCTGGGATGGGTGGCGGTACTGGTACGGGAGCATCCCCTATTGTGGCAAGAATTGCTAAAGAATCTGGAGCATTAACTGTGGGGGTTGTAACAAAACCTTTTCATTTCGAAGGCGCAAGGAGGCAAGTTTTTGCGGAAGAAGGCATAGAAAAACTTCGCGAAGCAGTGGATACTCTTATTGTGATTCCCAATCAAAGATTAATGGATGTTATTGATAAAAAGGCAACACTTTTAGAAGCTTTTCGCGTTACCGATTCAGTTTTAGGACAAGCTGTCAGGGGTATTGCCGATATTATTGTGACTCCCGGGATGATCAATGTAGACTTTGCTGATATTAGAACAATTATGAAAGATGCGGGCACTGCTCTTTTAGGTATTGGTTCTGGTGTGGGCGAGAACCGCGCACAAATGGCTGCAAGAGCGGCTATAGCATCTCCTTTGCTTGATCTTTCTATAGAAGGAGCAACAGGAGTTTTATTTAACATAACTGGAGGCAGAGATTTGACAATGTTTGAGGTTGATGAGGCGGCAAGGATTATTTCTTCCGCGGCTGATGCTGATGCAAATATTATTTTTGGAGCCGTGATAAAAGAGGATTTGGCGGATCAACTCCACGTTACTGTTGTTGCAACTGGGTTTGATGAATCAAGAGCCAGAATATCTCAAATGGTTTCTCCTAGAATATCTGTTATGCAGGGGGTAGTAAGCGAGTCCCCAAAGGAAGAAAAAATAACCATGAATGAAAATGATAGAGATAACGGAAATTTTGACAATATGGATGATGAAGACCCATTTGACCAGAAATTTGAGATTCCTGCGTTTTTAAGAAACATCAAGTAATAATTTATTTCGTTTGATTTGGGTTTATTATAATATAATTACTGTATGCCTAAAAAATCTTCCTATTTTTATCCTATTGATCCGAAAGTAGATTTTGTACAGCAAGAAGAAAAAATTCTGGAATATTGGAATAAAAATCAAATATTTGAAAAATCGTTGGAGAAAACTAAAAATGCCCCAAAATTTGTTTTTTATGAAGGGCCACCAACTGCTAATGGCAAGCCCGGTATTCATCATGTGGAAGGACGTTCGTTTAAAGATATTATTCCTCGTTACAAAACGATGAAAGGTTTTCATTGCGAAAGAAAGGGTGGATGGGATTGCCATGGTCTGCCTGTTGAAATAGAAGTTGAAAAGAAGCTTGGCATATCAGGGAAGCCGCAAATTGAGGATTATGGAATTGAGAAATTTAATAAGCTTTGTCGAGAGAGTGTTTATGAATATGTTGAAGAATGGGAGAAAGTTACAAAAAGGCTTGGATTTTGGATAGACCTGAGTCAACCTTATGAAACAATGAATAATGATTATATTGAAAGTTGTTGGTGGATATTGAAGGAGATTTGGAACAAAGGTTGGCTTTATGAAGACTACAAAGTAGTTCCTTATTGTGCAAGATGTGGCACTTCTCTTTCTTCGCATGAGCTTGCGATGGGATACAAGGATGATGTGGAGGATCCATCAGTTTATATTAAATTTAAATTAAAAAAAGAAAAAAACACATACCTTTTAGCATGGACTACTACCCCTTGGACACTGCCCGGCAATGTCGCTTTGGCAGTTGATGAGAATGAAGAATATGTAAAAGCGCTTATTGGGAATGAGAGTTTAATATTTGCTAAAAAACTTGCGGAGCGTTTGGGCATAGTGGGAGAAATTGTATCTGTTTTTAAAGGTAAAGATCTTGCGGGTTTAGAATATGAACCTCTTTTTGACTTTGTGAAATACGACAAAAAATCTCATTATGTTGTTTTGGCGGATTTTGTGTCAATGGAAGAAGGCACTGGAATTGTTCATATTGCGGTGATGTATGGTGAAGAAGATTTCAAATTAGGTACTAAATATGATTTGCCCAAAAAGCATGTGGTGAATGAGAGGGGGGAGTTTGTGGATGAGGTGCAAAATTGGAAAGGAAGATTTGTCAAAGATGTTGATGGCGAAATCATAAAACATTTGACATCAGAAGGCAGAGTATTTAAAAGCGAAACTATCAAACACACTTATCCTTTTTGTTGGCGATGCTCAACTCCCCTTTTGTACTATGCCATGACTTCATGGTATTTGAGAACAACTGCAGTAAAAGATGATCTTGTTAAAAACAATCAACTTGTAAACTGGATTCCCGATAACATAAAAAATGGCAGAATGGGGGAATGGCTTTCAAATAATCGTGATTGGGCGCTTTCCAGAAATCGTTATTGGGGCACTCCGCTTCCTGTTTGGCGGTGTGATAGTTGTAAATATACTCTGGTTATTGCCAGCGTTAAAGAACTATCCGATTTTGCCGGTAAAGATTTATCTGGTTTGGATTTGCACAGGCCGTTTATAGATGAAGTTAAGTTTAAATGTTCAAAGTGCAAAGGTGTGATGTCTCGTATCCCATTTGTTTTAGATTGTTGGTTTGACTCTGGGGCTATGCCATATGCTCAGTGGCATTACCCATTTGAGAACAAAGAAAATTTTGAAAAACATTTCCCCGCCGACTTTATATCAGAAGCGGTTGATCAAACCAGAGGTTGGTTTTATACATTGTTGGCAGTTTCGGCTTTGTTGGAGAAAGGTCCAGCTTACAAAACTTCAATTTGTTATGGACATGTTCTAGACGAAAACGGCAACAAAATGAGCAAGTCAAAGGGCAATGTTGTTGACCCATGGACAGTGTTTAACGAAGTTGGCGCAGATGCAACTCGTTGGTATTTCTATTCAGTGATTTCACCCGGACCTAGCTTTAGGTTTTCTATAGATTTAGTGAAAAATGTTACTAAAAGGTTTATTTTAGTACTTTGGAATTGTTATAACTACTTTGTTACTTATGCAAATCTTAGAAACTGGAGACCTTCTTCTGTACAAATAGAAAAAAGATTGTTGGATAAGTGGATTCTGGCAAGATTAAATCAAGTTGTTTCTGAAGTGACCGTAAATCTTGACAATTATGATATTTATTCAGCCACTCAGATAATAGAACCTTTTGTAACAAAAGATTTGTCACAATGGTATATAAGGCGTTCCAGAGGTGAAACTAATTTAGCATTTTTGAATGCCTTGCATCAAGTACTTGTTGTTTTGTCGAAATTGCTTGCTCCTTTTATGCCATTTTTGTCTGAAGTTATGTATCTAAATTTGACGAAAGAGAAGTCTGTTCATTTGGCTGATTGGCCAAGGTCACAGAACTTGTCGGAAGATGAAAATAGTTTGATTGTTCAGATGAATTATGTTCGTGAGATTGTTGAAAAGGCGCATGCTATTAGAAAGGATTCTGGGCAGCCAGTGAAGCAACCTTTAAGTAGTTTAACTTCGTGCGGTCCTTTTGATTTTTCTTTTGATTTTAGCGATATAATCAAAGATGAAGTTAATGTAAAAAAATGGACACATCAAAAAAAGGGTAAGAGGCTTGAAGTTCATCTTGATACCACACTTACCAAAGAGTTAAAAGCGGAAGGCGAAGCAAGACGAATAATTAGGCTAATTCAAGACGAACGCAAAAGATTAGGCACATCGCTTGACGAAATGGTCAATGTAAGTCTTCCAGATTGGCCTAAAGAATTTGAAGAAGAAATAAAGAAAAAAACGCTTGCTAAAAACATTTCCAAAGGAAACTTTGCTGTTACTCGCTTATAGTCTCCTTTTTAGCTCTATGAATATAAATTCTTTGCCTTTGGTGGGTAAGATGATTGTTGGAGTTTCTATTTCCTTAGTTATTTTTTCAATTTTTGTTTTAAATTCAATAGCTTCATTTTTATTTCCTGCTTATTATTTCTATGTTATTTTGGCTATTATCGCATTTTTAGTCTTTTATTTTATTGATTTTGAAGTTTTGGAAATTTTTTCAACCCATTTGTATTTATTCTCCATAATGTTGCTTTTGTTACCTATTATTTTTGGACAAGTTACAAGAGGAGCTGTTAGATGGGTTGAATTTGGTGGTTATACCTTGCAACCATCTGAAATTGCAAAGCCGTTCCTTTTTTTGTTTGCTTCAGTGCAAATCGCAAAAATAAAAAAATTATCTATTAAAAGGGTTATATTTGTTTTGGCAATGCTTTTTTTGCCTTTAATTCTAATCTTTTTCCAGCCTTCTTTAGGTGTGACAATAATTACATTGATTGGTTTTTTGGGAGCTTTATTTGGTAGGGGTATTCCTGTAAAACAATTTGTTTTTCTTTTGGCAATTTTAGTTATTCTGTTACCGGTTTTTTGGTTGATTTTAGCTCCTTACCAAAAAGGTCGCATCACCGCTTTTTTGAATCCATGGCTTGATCCTTTGGGACAAGGCTACAATAGCATACAATCAATGATATCTGTTGCGTCTGGTGGAATTTTTGGGCGAGGTTTAGGTAAAGGCGTGCAAACACAACTTGCTTTTTTGCCTGAAAGGCACACCGATTTTATATTCGCGGCAATAGGTGAAGAACTTGGCTTCATTGGTAGTTTTGCTGTATTGATCCTGTTTTCTGTATTTTTTTGGTTGATACTTAGAGTCCAAAGCATTGTTAAACAAATTTCTCGCAAATGTTTTGCAAGTTGCGTCTTTGTTTCTTTATTTGCTCAAACTTCAGTTCATATAGGTATGAATCTTGGTTTATTGCCAGTAACTGGTTTGCCGTTGCCTTTGGTGTCCGCTGGCGGATCGGCATTATTGGGAACAAGTATTATTTTAGGGATATTAATGTCATCAATCAGAAAATAATGCTTTGCTTGTTTTTGGTTTGTGTTTGCTTTAGAATATGAAATGTTTATGAATTACTCAGTTATAAAAATATCTGGTCAACAGTTTAGAGTAAAAGAAGGAGATGAAATTTTGGTTAATAAGGTCAAGTCAAAGGATAAAATTCAGGCTCAGGTTCTCATGAGTGTTAATGGTGAAAAAGTTGAGATTGGGACACCTACTCTGAACAAGAAAGTTGATTTCGAGATTTTAAGTGATTTAGAGAAAGGCAAGAAGATTTATGTTATGAAGTATAAAGCAAAGTCTAGATACAGAAAAAAAATTGGTTTTAGACCGCAGTACACAAGATTAAAAGTGGCAAAATTGTCTTAATCAACTTAAGTTAATTTTTACAGGTATGGCACATAAAAAAGCGGCAGGTAAAGTTTCTCAAAACACAAGACCAAGTCCAAAATATTTGGGAGTCAAAGTCTCGGACGGGCAAATAGTTAATGTTGGTGAGATTTTGGTTCGACAAAGAGGTACAGTTTTCAAAAATGGAGTCGGAGTTGGTCTAGGTAGAGATCATACCCTTTTTGCTTTAAAAACAGGGCGAGTTAAGTTTTCACAAAAACACGGGAAGAAGATAGTTTACGTAGCTTCTTGATTTTTTAGGTGTTAACAAGAGGGCGTTTTTTGTTCTAAAATATTTTTAGATATATGGCCGATGAAGTTATTCAACTTGATATAAATTTGCTTCAACCTAATCCTCTTCAACCTCGTGGAACTATTACCGCTGAGAGTCTTGTAGATTTGGTGGACTCTATCAAGGAACATGGGATTCTAGAGCCTCTTGTTGTTGCCAAAACTCCGGCTGGTTTTCAGATAATAGCAGGAGAAAGACGTTGGAGAGCCGCTAAACTGGCTGGTTTTACTCATGTGCCTGTAATTGTTCGAGAAACTTCGCCCAAGGGTATGCTTGAAATGGCGCTTGTGGAAAATGTCCAAAGGGTTGATTTAAATGCTCTTGATCGCGCTAAAGGTTTTGAAAAGTTGCAAGTTGATTTTGGACTTTCTGTTTCAGAAATTTCTGTCAGAATAGGCAAATCAGTTGCCTATGTTTCTAATTCGTTAAGATTGCTAACTCTTCCTGATGCTATTAAAGACGGACTTTTGTCTGGATTAATTACAGAAGGTCATGCCAGAGCGCTTGCCGCAATTGAAGATCCCACTCAAATGATCGAGGCTTATAAGATTATTTTGCGTGAAGCTGGTTCTGTTCGTCGCGCTGAAGAACTGGCTAGAAGATTTAAGATAAAAGCATCCAATCCACAAGATGATACCACACGTCAACCTGCTTCTCCTAAGAATCCGTACTATCTTGAGAAAATGGAAAAAATACAAAGTTCTTTGGCAAAGGTTTTTTCCGATGAAAATCTAGATAATGGCAAAAAGACAGAGGTAAAATTGACAAGAACCAAAAAAGAAACCAGAGTTTTGTTAGTATTTAAAGGCAAAATAGAAGATACTGAAGATAGACTTAACAAATTGTACAGCTTGCTTGTAGGAGAAAACATTTAACTTTGTAAATAATGTTTAGCATTATTTTTATTTTATGTTTTAGTATTCCGCGGCATGTATTATTCCAAACGATTCAGGTGGCCAGTAGATAAGCCAAGCTCTGCCCGTTATTTTTCCTTTCTCAACGAATCCCCATGTGCGAGAATCTGATGATAGCGGTCTGTTGTCGCCTGAGACGAAATAATGATTTTCGGGAATAAGCGCTGTTTCGCCTTCAGAAAGAAAGTTACCGCCGTTTGTGACTAGATCGCTAGGAAGGTAACTCTCATTTAAAGCTTTGCCGTTTATTGTGTATTTGCCATCTTTCAGCCCGATTTCTTCTCCCGGCAAACCAATTATTCTTTTTATAAATTCTTCTCCATTTGATCCCGGAGCTTTAAATACAATCACTTCCCCGCGTTGCGGTTCTTTGAATCTGTATGTCAGTTTGTCTGATAAAAGATATTCTCCGTCATGGAAATTGGGTTCCATAGAAGTTCCTTTGATTCTGTGAGGTTGCATAACTAGCAGGTAAACAAATAAAAATATTGCAATTGCAAAAACTAAAACCTCAAGTAAATCAAAGAGCAAAAAACCGATTTTTCTTAGCATGCCTTCAATTATAATTTTTACTTGATAACGACATCAAGACTTAATAATTTTGCTTGCAAGTCTGTAAAAGTTTATTGGAAAAAGCTAAAATATGCTTTAGTAATGGATTTGTAGCTCAGCTGGTTAGAGCGCACGATTCACATTCGTGAGGTCGATGGTTCGAGTCCATCCAAATCCACAAGGTATTGCTGATGATTTAGCGATGTTGATTTCTAGTTAAGATAGTTTAGTTGTTTATTGCAAAAATGTTAGCATTCAAAAATTCAAGAAAAAAAGTTTATATCGCGATTGCTTTGTTTATTTTAATAATAATATTAATAATATCATTGCCCTGGACAAAATTTACAAATTTGTTTTTAGCTGGAGAAGATTTGATGCGTTTGCCTTCCGAAATTACAAATCAAAATCAGTCTTCGAAAAAGACTTATCAAAATAAAATGCTAAAAATTTCTTTTCAATATCCCTTAGATTGGGAGTTGGAAGAAAAGTTGGAAGTAAATGAAATTTCGCTTTGT
>JANWVB010000024.1 GCA_025057695.1 Patescibacteria group bacterium | reverse complement strand
CTGGGCAGCTGATCCCAATAATAAAGCAAAGCGTGAAATAAGCGAAATAATCCGTGAGGCATTTTTATTGAGCTTGGAACCTGATGCTGTACTAATTACCAGTCTGTTCGAAGGTTACAATGATAATGCGGTTACTAGCATTGGGAAATTTGATTCTATAACTCCTGTTGCTGTTGTGTTTTACGATCTTTTTCCACTACACCATTTAAAAGAAGAGCAATTATCGCCACTTTATAAAAACTATTATTTCGAAAAACTAAAACACTTAAAACGTGCAAAGATATTATTGGCGATATCGGATTTTGCTCGCACCGAAGCCTTGGCACATCTTGGTTTTGGGCAAGATGATGTAATCAATATTGGCGCAGGATTAAATAATCGATTTATAGATGGCACCAAATATGACGCTAAAAAAGACGTTTTAGCAAAATTCGCAACAGAGCGTGACTTTCTCTTATACGTTGGTGGTGCAGATGAACGGAAGAACCTATTAGGTCTGCTCGAAGCTTATGCTCTTTTACCAGAGACAATTCGCAATCACCATGTTTTGGTAATTGCGGGCGAAATTCCCGACGCCAACATTAAACAGTTAAAACAAGCGGCCAGGAAAGCAAAACTGCGTAATGACGAAATTGCATTTCTGGGCTATGTCAGTGATGCTGAGCTAGTAACGCTCTATAAAACTTGCAAAGTCTTTGTTTTACCGTCATTCACGGAAGGCTTTGGTTTACCAGTGCTTGAAGCGATGGCCTGTGGCGCGCCTGCCATCTGCTCCAATACCGGAGCTTTGCCTGAAGTAAGGGCATTGCCTGAGGCCATGTTTGATCCCCACAACGTAAGAGAGATGGCTGATGTTATTACTAAAGCACTGACGGACGAGCATTACCGAAAGAAACTCCAACATCACGGCGTTGAACAAGCGCAAAAGTTTTCTTGGGATCAAGTTGCTTTGAAGACTATCAAAGCTTTGGAAAAAATTTCCCAGCCAGCTATACCTAATGACTTACGGCATAATGTTAAGATCTCGCGAACCGGAATTTTCAAAAAACGCGTATTGAAAATACTGGTAATCAAGCTTGATCACCGTGGCGATTGGATTTTGGCACTACCGGCAATTTCTAAGTTGCGAGCGCGTTATCCCTACGCGGAAATTGATGCCTTGATTGGAAGTTGGAATGTACAGGCGGCTCAAAGTTTAGGTATTTTCCGTAAAATTTACGCTCTAGATTTTTTTTCTGCAAAGTCTGCGGAGCCGCCGAAAAATATTGATCATGAACTTAAATTGTTAAAAACTAATTTGGAACATTACGATATTGCCATTGATTTAAGAAGACAGCGAGAGACACGATTTATTTTATGCGAAATTCCTGCAAAATTGAGAGTGGGATATGCAACAGGCATCGTGGAAATTGACAGACAATTGGATATTTGTCTCCCTGCTGAGTTAGATGTTAAATACCAAACAATTGCTTTAAACCACCAGCCAATAGCAATGCAAATTCTAAAACTTATCGATTCTTTACCAACAGAACACAATGATTTTACCTCGTCATTTTTTAAAGGCCAGAACACCGGTCATAAGATAGATGGCAGCATAGCCATTTTTCCTTATGCGGGAAGCCCAATCAAAGAATGGCCGATACATTATTTTCTAGCACTGCTGGCGATGCTGGAAGATAATCCAAAAGTTAATCGGATGGCCGTTTTTATATTCGGTGATGAGGACGTGCAACCGTTCAGGAGTTTATCTCTATCAAAATTAGAAATATACCATAATCTGAGTTATGATGTGCTAACAAAGACATTAGCCCAGTATGAAATCTGCATAGCAAACAACTCCTCAGGCGCTCATCTAGCCGCCTGGCTGGGTATAACAGTTGTCGGTATATATGGTGGCCATGAGACTGTAAACGAGTGGCAGCCTGTTTTTGGTAACAACTTAATTTTGAACGTGCCGGTGCCATGTTCTCCTTGCCATATCGCTGAAAAGCGGGCTTGTATCAATAGCTTAGAATGCCTTCTTGAAATAAGTCCTAAATTAGTATATCGCGTGATAGTAGAACTAATTAATAAAAAAAATGGTAATAATTTTATTCATAACCTACAAAAAAAATTTTTAGAAAGTATTTTGCAAAACGCAGGAGCCAATCCAAAAGACTTGTTAAGGCTATCTCAGCTGCTAGCCCGCAATTTTCCTACACGCAGCACGAAATGTATATTTATCGACACCTCAAGAATCCTAGTTGATCAAGATCATAATACAGGGATCCAACGTGTTGTACGCAACGTAATAATAGAACTTTTGCGAGACCCACCTGATGGCTATCGAGTAGAATTAGTATATGCCACCCCGAAAGGTGATGGCTATCGGTACGCAAAAAGTTTTTCTTTACAACTATTGAACTTATATGGTCCTCCCATGCATGACAGAAATCCTATTGATATATCCCCTGGTGATATATTTTTTCTTCCAGATTTAGAGCTTCAAACCCAAATTGCCCAAAAAAAATTTTATCAATACTTACAACTAATGGGTGTTCGAGTCATATTCTTTTTACACGATATACTTCCGGTTTCAATGCCAATGTTTTTCCCAAAGGGTATGCGTACGCTTTTTGAAGCTTGGTTACAGGTAGTAATGGAAAGTGATCAAGTAATTGCGAATTCAGAATCCACAGCTAGAGATTTTATGTGCTGGCTCAGAGAAAAAAATCCTGACAAATTAAAAAAATTGCCAGTAACATGGGTCAATTTAGGAGCAGATATTAAAAATACCAATTTTGCTAAAGAAATTACGAAAGATGAACTGTTTTTATGTGAAAATTTGTCAAAAAAAGTGACTTTTTTAATGGTGGGTACCATTGAACCTAGTAAGGGCCATGAGCAAGTATTAGGTGCGTTTGAGCAGCTTTGGAGAAAGGGGCATGACGTCAATTTAGTAATCGTTGGCAAGCAAGGCTGGATGGTCGAAAACTTGATTAAAAAACTCCTTCGCCATATAGAGTACAAAAAAAGACTTTTTTGGCTGCATAGCGTCAGTGACGAATTTTTAGAAAAAATTTATGCATCCTCAAATTGCCTGATAGCTGCGTCGTATGGAGAAGGTTTTGGCCTGCCCCTAATCGAGGCTGCGAGGCATGGCATACCAATTATTGCCAGAGATATACCAGTATTCCGTGAAATAGCCGGTAACCATGCCTATTACTTCGCGACGACTGACATTACTGCTCTCGCGTTAAATATCGAAGAGTGGCTAAACCTTTATCGCCAAAATAAACATCCAAAATGCATAGGCATCAAATGGTTGAGCTGGAAAGAAAGTGTGGCTCAACTAAAAGCCATCTTGACAGAGCAGAAGTTTTTAGACAGTGGATGTTAAGGTGACAGGTTCTAATCACTTAAAAATTTGACTGTTTTGCCAGCTTGTGGCGGATTCAACAAAAACATTAGAAAATACGATGATGACACAGAGAAAAATAGCTATCGTCATACCCGTATATGAAGACGTGCCAGCATTTCGGCGGCTTTTGGACGAGCTATCCCAGCTTGTACCTGACAAGATTTTTGTCATCGCTGTTGATGATGGATCTATAAATCATCCGTTGGAATCAAAATTATTTGAAAATTTAGGTTTAGGCGGTGTGATCTTACGCCTGCGTAGGAATGTGGGGCACCAACACGCAATTGCCATTGGGTTGAGTTATGTGGTTGAAAACGTTCGATCGGCAGATGCCGTCGTTATAATGGATTCCGATGGTGAGGATGATCCTGGCGCAATCCCTCTTTTGCTTGAGGCTCTAAAGCTCGATTCTACAGATGTAGTCGTAGCTAAGCGCAAAAAAAGGGTCGAAAGTTTAAAATTTCGTTTTTTTTATAAAGTCTACAAAATGCTTTTCAAGTTTACAACTGGACAAACAATAAATTTTGGCAATTTTATGGCGCTTAAATTGCATGCTGTACAACGGCTGACAACCATGCCTGAATTATGTTATCATGTGGCAGCTGCTATTTTAGCGTCAAAACTCCGTGTGCAATCAATCCCGATTGATCGACGAGAACGTTATGCAGGAAAATCAAAAATGAATTTTATCAGCCTGGTCTTACATGGCTTTAGGGCACTTATGGTTTTTTCTGAGAATGTGATGGTACGGATCGGGATTGCCTGTTCTCTCATGGGCGCCGCTGCTTTGATCAGTATGCTCATGGCAATTTTTTTGAAGATATCAGGATACTCAACGCCGGGATGGTTTTCCGTAGCTTTCGGTTTACTACTTTTAATTTTTATTCAAACAGGCACTCTCGCCTTTGTGTCGTTGCTTTTGGCAGGTCACACACGCTCCTATGGGCTCATGCCGATTGAAAGTTATAAAAGCTTTGTGCAAAAAGTTTTTATTATAAAAAAAACAAATAAACCTAAAAAGGGATAATATGCTAACTTATTCGAAAAAGTTTTTTTCTGCCCTGATAATGACATTGAGTTATTTTGCAATCTTATTCCTGATTTATTGGGTACATATAAATTATTTTAAAGTGAATGTTGTGCTCTATGACGCTATCATTGACTGTTTTATTGCTCTTGCCATATCAACACCACTGTTATTTTTTTTACGGAGTTTACAAACATTTAACATATTTGAAAAAGTTCAGCTCAGCTTTATATGGTTACTTGCTGGCACACTTTGGGCTATTTCTGTGCCTACGGTTATTGATCGCTCGCTTTCGTTTTACATATTAGAAAAATTATGGCAACGAGGGGGGGGCATTATGCTGAGCAGTTTCCAGAGAGTAATTACTGAAGAGTATATTAAGGAACATAAGGTAGTAGAAATGCGTCTCACCGAACAAAAGGAATCTGGCACCATTGAAATTGAAAATGGTTGTGTTATTCTCACGCATAAAGGAAGGGCAATAGCCAAGTTTAGTCTCTTTTTTCGAAAGCATTTTTTACCTAAACAGAGATTGATCATGAATTCATATTCAGACGCTTTGACTGAACCTTTTCGCGAGAGCGTACCCATCACCGATTATTTGTGTAAATCTTCGAGCAAATAGTTACAAATGATCAGATTGGCGTTTTTTTCTAGGGTCTCGACGACGGTCGGATCAAGTTCACCATTTTTCCTATTTCTGATTTTTTTTCTGGCCATCCCTGTCCGCCAACTCGGTTTTGAATTAAACCGAGGTTTTACTTTGATGCCGGGAAACATTGGTGATGCCAGGTTATGTAATTATTTTTTAGAGCATTTTTATCAAGTCCTTCTTGGGTATCAGAACTCCTTCAAGCATCTTAGTTTTTTATGGCCATATCCATACGTACTTGGTTTCTCGGAAAACTTGTGGGGGTCTACTCCGTTCTATGCGCTCTGGCGTGTGGTGGGCTTCGATACTTATACCTCTTTTCAATTATGGTACCTCATCGGATATGCCCTTAACTTTTTTGCTGCATATTTTTGTTTTTACCGGTTAGGTTTACACAGAGCGGGAGCAGCAGTGGGCGCAATCATATTCACGTTTGGTTTGACTGCAACTTACAAAATCGGTCATGCACAATTGCATTATCGGTTTGGTGTGCCAATGGCAGTTTTGTATTTGTTAAGATTTTTTGGCAAGCCAAGAATGGTTTTCCTCACACTATCAGGGTTTTGGTTGTTGTGGCAGTTTTATTGCGGTATCTACATCGGTTTTTTCACAGCGTTGTTTTTAACGACGATCGTCACTATTTACGCAATTAAAAACCGAAAAAATCTGTTTGCTTTTTACACGGAAATCATCTCTTTTTGGCAAAATGAAACTGCCATAACGAAGGTTGCCGTAGCTGCATGGGGATTAGGCTTAGTTTTTCTTCTGGCGGTTTTATTTTACCCATACGCAAAAGTGACATTATTATACGGCGCCACGCGCGAATGGAATGAAATATCGAGCATGTTGCCGCGATTACAGAGTTATTTACTAGCTGATCACTCCTCACTTTGGCATTCTGTTAGTAACATGCTCCCGCAGGTTCCCATGCGGCATGAACACCACATGTTCCCAGGTCTGGTGGCTTCGGCCTTGTTCCTCATAGCAATATTTAGCTTCAAAAAATCAACTCCCAATGTGCGAGATCAAAATTTTTTCTTGCTTATTAGCTCTTTGCTTATGTTAATGTTGCTCACGCTCTATATTGGTAACATAAGTCCTTGGAAGCTAGTTTATAAACTACCATTGTTCTCCGCTATTCGCGCTGTTGCCAGAATTTCGTTGGTTTTCTTATTTCCTATTGCTTATGCTGCCGCCTATTGTGTCAATAGAATCATACAAAATCAGACTAAATTTATAAAAATTCTAATTATACTTGGAACATGCCTCGCGCTATTGGCAGAGAATTCCATGGTGCAAATCAGTGTGAGCCAAAAAACAGAATGGCATAAACGTCTCTACGAGAAGATGGCCGAGCTTGGCAGTGTTGAAAAAAAGAACATGGATAAGGAAGTCATATTTTTTGCTCAATTCGCCACTCCTGATCCTCTTGGTCGCGACGATCTTCATGATGAAGAACAGCTCGATGCCATGTGGGCTGCATTGCTGCTGCATAAAAAAACCATGAATGGCTATTCAGGTTTTTATCCTGACAATCAAAGTTATCTGTATTATGGTGTTGATTGCTCAGTGCTGCCCCTGCGGATAGTTACTTTTCATGAATTCGCAAAAAATAAGTTAAAAAGCGATGTAGATTATGCTGATCTTATAAATAAGGTATTGCCGGTAGGATTTGCCAATTGTGAACCATCTTGGTTTAAATCACCACCAGCAATTACAAAATCGATTGTTTCTTATACTATTCAGGAGTTTCGTAATCTCTTTCTAAAGAATCCTAAAATTTTTTGGATGGGTGATCTGAAAGTGCTGTACTTAGAAATTCATAATAAAAATGCAAAACCCATTTCTGCTCTATCGGCAGTAGGTACGCCAGTAAATATATCCTGGCGTTATCTCGATAAAAACTGCATAGCCAAACATGATTGGCATCTCAGAATGCCACTTTTCCGAGATGTCCCAGCACAAAGCTATGTCCCTATTTATATACCCCTGGATTCATCAGAATTAACCCAGGGCTGTGGCGTTGAGGTAAGTTTTGTTCAAGAACACAAGTTCTGGGCCCATGATGTTGGTATAAAACCACTTATGGTGTCGAACCAAGCCAAAAGATAACAGAAATCCAAAAAGCACCAAATGTATGGAATTATTTTCAACATCTTTGCAAAACGAAAATCATAGATTGCCCAATTCCCAGCGGAATGGTGTCCATCCACTTAATAAAAGGTACAAGTGAATTCATCAACATGGCGTCCTTGCGGTCAATTTTTTTTTTATGCAGAATCCTCATTTTAATGAACCACCCCAAAGCGCCTACGGGATTAAATAAAGATTGCCTCATGACTTTCACAGTGAGACTATTCGAGCCTAAAAATGAGACAATTCTGGCTACATCGCGTTTGCTATATCTTCTATAATGGCCAATCATTTTATCTGCATCTGAATATAATGCTTTCATAGCAGGTACAATTGCGACAAAATAGCCACCTGCTCTTAAAAGTCGGCAGCAGTGGAGTACAATTTCTTCATCATTTAATATGTGCTCAAGTACGTTGGATGAATAAACGCAGTCATATTGGTTCCAGTTTGTATTGTGAGTTACATCACCGGCAATATGCAAAACGTTTTTTGAGTTTTTGAACCTACTTTTAAGGATATCTTGATTATGCACAGCGATCTCATAAAGCTCTAACGCATGGTCTCTTGAAAGAATGGCCGCTATCGTCCCAATTCCCGCTCCAAGTTCGATGTTTTTTTTTCCAAGATAAGGCTTAATTTTTGAGGCAAGCCAGTTGTTATAGTGAACTGCCTCCTCAATTGTTTCCAGTGTTTTGTATCCCATTCCGCCTTGGGCATAGTAAAATTCGTTATCAATTACCGACATAATCGGCCTATGCCACTATTACGCATTGCCGGGAAGTGATATTGGGTTTGCGACGATCCCCTGTTTTCCGGGCATGCATAGCAAAAAAGAAACCTTTAAATACAAATAGGAGAGAATCGCATGAAAATTAACCTAAGAAGTTATGTTTTCCCACTTTTAGTCGTGATATTTGTAACATTATGGAGCCTTTATGCTTTGGGTTCTACCCCTTTTGATATAGCCAATACCACTTGGCTGGTCGGAGATTTTTCAACGGTGTACTATGCATGGCGCCATTTTTGGCAGATTCTGATTCCTCGTGGCTCATGACAAATCGGCTCAGTTATCCTCTTTTTTTATCTGTGTCAATGTTTGACCCAATGCCCCTATTCTTGCTTTTTGCTAAAGCCTTTACATGGTTTTTACCAGATGGCTACCAATTTATTGGTTATTATTTTGTACTATGCCTCACTTTACAAGGCTTGTTGGGATATGCAACGGTACTAAGAGTTATGGATTTTGTCAACAATCGTAAAGAAATAAGCGACCATATCATCGCTTTTTTAGTCGCCTTGATGATTGTTACCGTGCCGTTCACACTAAACAGATTTTCTGGACATATTGCATTGTCATCCCAATGGATTTTAATGGCAAGCATTTGGGCAACTCTAGTGACCATAAACGAGACCAAAAAGTCACGATGGCTGCTCTTGAATGGTGTAGTTTTAATCTTCTCTACAGGCATTAATGTATATCTTTCGTTGATGGTTCTCATAAACTGCCTTATTTTTTATGGTAGCAAAAGGCAAATTTGGGGTTTCAAAAACACCATTCTTGGCGCCTTTGTCCTTTGCGCGCTATGGATTGCATCCTGGCTGATTTTTGGCTTCGCTGTAGGTGCTGAGGTATCCGTTGGTACATGGGATTATCAGCACAACTCTATGAATCTTTTGGGTCCCATTGATTCTAATGGCAAGGCCGGCTTGCTCCCCATCGACATTCCAGATCCAACTGGTAGACAAAGTGGGGAGGGATACAATTACTTGGGAGTCGGCATTATAATACTAATAATAATGGCAGCAATCATGACGATGCAAATAAAAAAAATAAAACAATTTGAAGAGATGCGAGCAATCGTACTACCAGCGGTTTTGGTCATATTTATCAGCTTCATGATGGCGGTCACGAACACTATTTATTTATCCAAGTACAAGCTATTTACATTACCATTGCCAAGAGGAATTGAAGTTCATCTTGCTAAATCCGATCACCTGGAAGGTTCTTTTGGCTTGCTGGTTTTTGGTTAATAGTGCTATCAGCGAGTTTATTAGCAATCAGATTGAAAAAAAGAAGGCTCATGATGGTTCTGACCATACTCAGTGTGTTGCAGATCATCGATGTAGCACCCATTGCCTCCAATTTACGTAGAACCCTTGCAACTTTCAAAAAACTCGAATTTCCAGAAATAGACATGAACGGAGTTAACGCAGTCTTAGTTTTTCCCCCCTGGCAATGTGATCACGAGAAAACACCGGGTGGTGTGCACAACTATGAAATGATTGGTAGTTGGACTTCACAACACCAAGTCGTAACAAACAGTTTTTACGCAGCGAGGACCCCTGTATCCTTAATTAACTATCACTGTAATTATGAAGAAAGACTAAAAGTGCTTGAAAAAAAAGCAATTTATGTTTTGGCGCCAGAATTTTACCAAGCCTATCAAAAGAAATTGCGTTCTTTAGCGTGTGTTCAGCACAATACTCATGAAGGTAAACTATTTTTGGTATGCAGGGTTCGCAAAAGTTAGAAAATATAACTATTGTCTTTCTAACCCTTTTGATAACAAGCGCAGCTGCGACATTTTGGTATGGCATCGCAAAATACGGTTTTACCTCAGCAGATTATTATGCTTGGTATAAAGATTGGGTTTCGCTAAAAAATTGTTTGTCAAATTCAGTCTGGCGTGAATGTGGTAAAGATGTTAGTAAATTTCCAGCCGGCTATCTAATTAATTCTGCTCTCGCAAACCAAGATCCGCGTCGCATCTTCACAATCAATTTTTTGGTTTTGCTGCTTTCTGTTTTCTTTACTATTCTTTCTTAATACAAGAAAAATAAATTTTGGCAGCAAGTTGATTACTCTTTATCTATTAGCTATCTCATTGAGCCCAATGCCAAGTTACTATTTAAATTCTGGTGCCTTAGAATTAAGAATTACAAGGCGGTGTCTTCATGGGTGTTTTTTTGTCAGCTTTGTTGCTTATGTTCACAAGACCTAATGCGATCACTTGGCCAACCAATTACTTTCTTATCATGATGACACTTTTTTGTGGGATACTTGCTATGATCTACAAAGATACCACAATGATGACTTTATTAGTCACAATACTCACTTTGATGTTAATAGCGAAAATCAAAATACCTAACTTGCAAATAATATTGCCTGATAGGGAAATAGATATATCAAAAAAGAATTTTTTGATGCCATTAATAATTTTTTTTGTATCTCTTGCAGCGGCCATACTTGTGAATACAGGATATAACTGGATTAAGTATCGTACCATGCTCCCACAAGCGTATTTAGAAGAGGCAAAAGCTACCCAGCCCTCGCTCCTCAAAAGTGTAGAGTTTTTCATAGGAATCATTTTTTCACCCAATGGAGGTTTACTAGCATTTTGGCTTTTTCCACTTACAATTATACTTATTGGTACTAAATGCTTAGGTTTCCGCATAAACAGATTTGCTTTCACATTTGGTTTTTTTTATGCCTTAGTATCGGCCGGGGCATTTGCACTTTGGTGGGCTCCTTTTGGATGGGATTTTTGGGGTAATAGACTAATGGTTGCACCGATGTTAACATTCCTAATTGTGTTGATACTTACAGCCCAATACCAACCCCCAAAAAATAACGTTTTTTCTATAAAACAAATTGTTAAGGGCAAGAGATTCACTCTGGCCATTGCACTAATTGGCGCGACGATCTATTCAGCATATTATGTTCTTTTGCCCCATTTGCAGATCGAGCAATTGTATTGCACAAATCACTACATGAAACAGGCCCCCATTGCCGCAATCTCGCTGACATTATGCAAAAACAAAATATTCCAACTTCCTTCTGGAAAACCGAAACCTATTACCGCTGTGCGCGTGAACGGATGCTCCATGTGCCAGGTCCATGATCAGCCAAAACCCAATAGTCTTGCAAACAGCTGAACATTTGATAGTAAATTTTTATTAAAGCGTTTTTAAAAAGTCAAATCAATGTTTAAATGAAAATAAAAATGGCAGAAAATCTAATCACCACTTCCAAAAGTAAGTTTCAAACATCTGAAAAAAAGTCTAAACCTGCGTTTTTGTTTAATTTGGGTGATGCATGGCATGTTAGCAGAATGACTGGTATTCCACGTGTAGCTTTCAATCTTGCGCGAGAATTAATCAATCAGAATTTGCCAGTCCGCTTCGTGATTTGGGATGAAAAACAAAAAAAATACTTTGAGATTGAGAGATCACAAGTTCTTGATAAAATTAGAAGTTTCGCAAGCTACAAAACTATTGAGTCAAGATCCCAGCAAGGCCTCTATAGACTACTAAAGTCATTTGCCAAAAAAATATTGCCAACATTCATGGTAGATTTTCTGAAAGATGCAAAAACTAAATTTAACTCGCAAAAAACGCACCGAAAAACTGTCAATTGGATTAATGGTGAAGATGTGACAATGCTGATTCCTTCCCCAATTTTTTCTCGTAAAGAGATTTCTTTCTTATGTGAATTAGTGAATTGCCACGGAATAAAACTGGTTTTGATCGTTTACGACTTAACACCTATCACAACTCCTGAATACTCTGCGGTTGCAGGAGTATTTGTTAATTTCCTGACTCTTGTAAAAAACAGCTATAAAATCTCTTGTATTAGCGAAGCAACAAGAAAAAAAGTGATTCAATACTTTGAAATGGTGGAGCAAGACAAGAGACCAACTATTGCTACCCATTACCTCGCCGTCTCTTTTCCAGACAATCGTGATAGTTCAAAAATCTCAAATGATCAACCGCCTATTTGGGAAAAATATGGAATTAATAAACAAATTCCTTTATTTCTTTGTGTCGGAACCATCGAGCCTAGAAAAAATCATTTGAATCTCCTGACCGCCTGCAAGATATTGTCAGATTGGGGTTTGGAATTTCAGCTATTGATCTGTGGTGCCAAGGGTTGGTTTTTTGAGCACATAATAGAGGAATATGAGAAAATGCGCAAAAACTATCCAGTGCTCATGCTAAATAATGTTGACGAAAAGGAACTTGTGACTTTGTATAAAATTTCTTATGCAACAGTTTATGTGCCTTTTGAAGAGGGTTTTGGGTTACCAATTATCGAAAGTTTGTACTTTGCAAAGCCATGCATTACTTCCAATTGCAGTAGCATGAAAGAAATCGCACTAAAGGTAAAAGGGTGTTTACTTGTTGACCCAGCGTCCTCTGAAAGTATTGCATTAGCGATGAAAAGGCTTTTGACTGATAAGAAATTGTACAATCAAAAAATCAGGGAAGCACAAGATTTCAAATGGAAATCGTGGAAAGATTATGCTCTAGAGATTTATAAGTTTGCCATTGGGTGATTTAAGGGGCACATTGTGTCAAAAACAGCACTAATTACAGGTATCACAGGCCAGGATGGGTCTTATCTAGCCGAATTTCTGTTGGAAAAAGGGTATAAAGTACATGGCATGATGCGTCGTAATGGTTCTATGAATACAGAGCGTATCGATCATTTGCTCGAAAAAATTGAACTCCACTTTGCTGATCTTATTGATCTTGGTTCACTCGCACGCCTGTTGGAAAAAACTCGCCCCGATGAGGTTTACAACTTAGCCGCCCAGTCATTCGTTGGGGAAAGCTGGAACCAACCAGTCCTGACAGGACTCTGCACTGCCATAGGGGTGACCAATATTCTCGAGGCTATAAGAATCGTTAATCCTAAAATTAAATTTTACCAGGCCTCAAGCTCGGAAATGTTTGGTATGGTCCAAGAAATTCCACAAACTGAAAAAACCCCTTTTTATCCCCGCTCGCCGTATGGCGTTGCTAAAGTTTATGGCCACTGGATAACAGTGAATTATCGGGAATCATTTGGTATTTTTGCATGCTCTGGTATACTTTTCAATCACGAGAGTCCACGGCGTGGTATCGAGTTTGTCACACGCAAAATCACAGATGGAGTTGCTCGAATAAAGCTTGGAAAGGCAAAAGAACTACGTTTAGGCAATCTTGAAGCCAAACGTGATTGGGGATATGCCAAAGATTATGTTGAAGCCATGTGGCTTATGCTCCAACAACCCAAACCGGACGACTATGTAATCGCGACTGGCGAAACGCATAGTGTCCGGGAATTTTGCGAACTTGCGTTCCAATATGTTGGGCTCGACTATAAAGATTATGTAGTTACCGACGAGCGTTTCATGCGTCCAGCAGAAGTTGACTTACTGATAGGAGATTACCAAAAGGCAAAAAGCCAACTTGGTTGGACCCCAAAAACGAGCTTCAAAGAATTAGTCCAAATAATGGTCGAGGCAGACCTGGAAAGAGTGGCTCGGGAAAGTACTACAAAATGAAATTGCTGATAACTGGAGCCTCGGGTTTCGTTGGAAAACATTTTATCGCGCGCTGCCACCACTACTTCAGTCGGATAATAGGAATAACTAACACAAGTGAAGTAACGATTCAACAATTTCCCAATGTTGAAATCCGACAATTGGATTTGCTAAAATTTAATGAGTTATGTGATTTAGTTAAAAAGGAACATTTGGATGCAGTGCTACATCTTGCTGGATTAACTTCTGCAGGAGCAAGTAAGCAGCGACCATACGAGACAATCTACGTAAATAGTACCATAACTTTAAATCTTTTAGAAGTTATTCGGAGATTTGCGGGAAATTGCAGATTTTTATATGTTTCTTCCGCTGACATTTATGCTAATTCAGAAGTCCCTATTAAAGAAGATCATCTATTGGATCCTCAAAATCCATACGCAGTCTCTAAACTAAATGGCGAATATACATGCAAAACTTATGCAACTTGTTATGGTATTCCTGTTATCATCACTCGCCCTTTTAATCACACTGGCCCAGGTCAAAGTTACCAATTTTTTATTCCATCAGTGATCAAGCAAATCAGCAACCTTGTTGAACAAAGAGGTGTCATTGAAGTTGGTAATATTGACGTTGTTCGCGAATTTCTAGATGTGCGCGACGTTTGCGATGCATATTTGCTTCTTTTACAAAAAAATATTTGTGAAGGCACTTACAATGTGAGCGCGGGCAAAGGCTACTTACTCCGTGATGTCATAGAATTAATAGCCAGCATCTATGGTAAAAAAGTGCAAATTAAAGTCGATCCAGTAAGATATCGGAAAAATGAGAAAAATATTTTGGTTGGCGATGCCAGCAAATTAAACCAGCTAGGCTGGAGCCATAAATATACCTTAAAAGATACGCTGCTTTATATTAAGCAAAGTAGTCAAATAGTGGCCTAATAAATTTGAAGTTGAATGATAAAAAAATCCTACTTATCCGCCACGGAGCCTTTGGGGATTGCCTATTAATAACGCCGTTCATCCAGCTACTCCGAAAAAAGTATCCAACATCGCAGATCGATGTCTATTCGCTACTAGATCTTTTTCGCTACTACCCTGAAATAAATCAATGGATAGATGCCAAGCAGGTGGAACTAGCTAAAATCGTTGGGAGCTATGATGCTGTCTATGCCTTTTGTTATGAGCACTCACCGCAGCAACATTTTCTAGACGGCTATGAGTTTAGTTCTGGTCTCAAATTAGAATTTGACCAACCCTTCGTGCCTGATGTTAAAAAGTATCTAAAAAACAGAGTAAGAAAAAAATGGGATTCACTTAAAAAAAAATATATAGTTTTCACTCCATTGGCTGGTCCACCTGCCAAGAATTTATCCATGAACAAAGTGTATGATATTTTAACAGCATTGAAGAAAGATTTCCCAGAATATACCCCTGTAATTTTTCACATGCTGCGGACCGTCATTCCGGATGCCATCAACATTCTTGACCATTGCACATTTCCTGAAATGGTTTACATCATGCAAAATGCTGCAGCTTGTATAACTGTCGATACAGGATTTTTGCATCTTGCGCAAGCATGTAGGATACCAGCAGTGCTTGTTGCTGGCAGGACTGACCCACGCCAAATAATCTCCGTACCAGAACTTTGCTTCGTGGTGCAGGCGAAATTACCCTGCCTGGGTTGTTACCATCGACACATTGGTACATTTGGTACCAGTTT
>JANWVB010000023.1 GCA_025057695.1 Patescibacteria group bacterium | reverse complement strand
AAGAAAAATTAAGCTCTCTGTGACTTTGGCTACCAAAAACGAGGAAGCAAATATTGCAAGATGCCTTAATTCTGTCAAAGATATTGCTGATGAGATAGTGATTTTCGATGAACATTCCAACGATGATACAGTTAAAATAGCAAAATCTTTTGGCGCAAAAGTTTTTGATACTGATCATGAACCTATCTTTCATATAACCAAAGAAAAAGCAAACAAAAAGGCTTGTGGAGATTGGATTTTGCAACTTGACGCTGATGAGTGTGTCTCTGAAGAGTTGGCGTGGGAGATTAAAAGTATTTTGGATGGCAAACATGATCAGTTTATTGCAAAACACATTAATTCAAAGTTGAAAAAATATAAAGACCGTTTGTTTTACCAACATCAGGAAAATATTAACAAACGAGACGGGAGACGCGATTCTGATGGCGAGGTTGTTGCCTATTATTTGCCAAGAAAAAACATGTTTTTAGGTAAACCTATTACTTATGCTGGTGTCTATCCTGATGGTGTGATTAGATTGTTCAAAAAAGGCAAGGCTTATTTGCCCGGAGAATCAGTGCATGAACAGATGAAAGTAAATGGCAGGGTAAGTTGGTGTTATTTTGATCTTTTGCATTATGATTCTCCAACTTTTGAAAGGTATTTATATCGCGCAAACAGATACACAGATTTGACTGCGATGAAATTTAAGTCGCAAAATGTTAGCGTCAGCTTGTGGAACTTGTTATATTATTCTTTTGTTAAGCCAACTTTGTTTTTTGTGAAATTGTATTTTAGACATTTGGGGTTTAGGGATGGTATGAGAGGATTTATATGGTCTTTCTTTTCAGCTTTGCATTTTCCCATTGCGTATTTTAAATATTATTCAGAAGTGAAAAAGGATCTTGAGTTGAAAAAATTTTGAATGATTTTTTCTTATGAGAGTCGCAATTGATTCTGGACCAACTTTATCTGGACATAGCGTTAGAGGTGTTGGGACTTATGCCAAAGAGCTGATAAACAACTTAAAAAAATTGCAATCAAAAGCTTACAGTTTAAATATCAATGCCTTTGATTTTTCAAGAAATTCGAGGTTGATTTTCACTGATTATGATGTGGTTCATTTTACGGCGTTTAGTATTTTTGAAAGGTCACTGCCTTTTAGACTTCCGGAAAATTCTGTGGTAACTATTCATGATATGATTCCTTTGATATACCCTAGGAATTATCCGGGAGGAATAAGAGGAAATATTAATTGGCAAATTCAAAAAAAGATTCTAAAGAAAGCTAAAGCGATTATTGCAAATTCAGAAACTACGAAAAAGGATATTATACGATTTACAGATATTGATCCTCAAAAAGTTCATGTTACCCATTTATCTTATAGATCTTTTATTAGAAAGATATCCAAATTAGAGTTGCCTAAAATAAGAAAGAAATTAAACTTGCCCGCGCGTTTTGTTTTATATGTTGGCGATGTTAATTACAACAAAAATTTAGTTTCATTGGTTAAAGCTTGCCAGAAAATTGACATACCACTTGTTATATGCGGAAAAGCCGCGGCTGAAGTTGACAAGCAGGCGATTTATGGAAGTATCAAAGGTTTTAGGGATCACTTGCGTAGAGTTTTTAATACCTACCATCCCGAGATTGCTCATTTGAAGAATCTTATTGAAGAATTTTCTAGAAGCAAAAATGTTTATAGATTAGGATATGTGGAGGACAAAACGCTAAATTGCATATACAATCTAGCGACTGTTTATTGTCAACCTTCTTATTATGAAGGTTTTGGAATGCCTGTTGCAGAAGCTATGTCGGTTGGCACTCCTGTGGTCTGCGCCAAAACTCAAGCGCTTGTGGAAGTTGCCGGCAAGTCAGCTGTTTATTTTGATCCACATGACGTGGATGATCTTGTGAGTAAGCTCTCTGAAGTTCTTTGCAATTCATTGCTTCGTTCAAATATGATCAAAGAAGGCTTAAAAATATCCGAAAAATATTCTTGGGGGAAAACAGCGCTTGACACTCTCAAAGTATACAACTTGATCCAGAAATGATTATGTTTCTGAAAATATTTTTTATTGTTTTCTTGTGGTTATTTGCTATCAACATGTTTTTGTTTTTTGGCATTTTTATTTTTGCTTTGCGGTATGATTTTTTGGGTGGAGGAATATCTAATTACTTAAATAACCCATACCCTTATGCTTGGCTTAATTTTGATGGGGAACATTACCTGTCAATTGCTTCTAATGGCTATCAAAATCTAAAGCATTTTTTCTTTCCTTTATATCCTTTCATTATTTCTTTTTTGAATAATTTAACAGGTGATAGATTTGAGAATTTGGCTTATATCGGACTTTTTGTTTCCTATTTTTCTTTGATTTTTGCTTTGTATGGGATAATAAAAATAATTAAATTGGATTTCAGAAATGTAAACCAATTGTTATTCTTGTTTTTTATTTTGCTTTTTCCAACCTCTTTTTATTTTGCAAGCTTTTATACGGAATCTCTTTTTTTGTTGTTTTCCGTTTGGGCATTTTATTTTATTAGGAAAAAAAGGTGGTTTCTAGCTGGAATTTTCTGTGCCTTGTCAACGGCAACAAGAATAACTGGAATCGCATTGATACCAGTTTTGCTTGTTGAATTTCTTTTATCAAAACAAAGATTTAATGCAAGATTTCTTTTTGGTTTGTTTATCGCGCCTTTGGGATTGTTTGTTTATATGGCATATTTGTTTTTATATTTTGGAGATCCGTTTTTGTTTGCCAGAAATTTGGGAGAAGTTTTTGGCGAGCAAAGAGCCGGCACTTTTATTTTATTCCCGCAGATTCTTTATAGATATTTTTTTAAGATAATACCAAATTTGGATTTAAATCATTTACCTTTTGTTTATACTGTTTTTCTGGAGTTGTTTAGCGCAATATTTTTTATTTTTGGCATTGTTCTTTTATTTATCCAGAAAAAGTTTGTTTACGCTTTTTATTCGGCATTAATCTTTGTATTATCGACTTTCTCGGGAAGTTTTTCATCTTTGCCAAGGTATGTTCTGACTGCGTTTCCGGTTTTTATTGTTTATTCAACCTATTTTTCCAAAGTTAATAAAAGTATAGTTTATGTAATGTTTATTTCGTTTTTTGCAATTTTAGGTCTTACAGTGATGCTTTTTACAAGAGGTTATTGGATATCTTAAATGTGGCAGAAAATTTCAAGCTTCAAATTTAGTTTTTTTGGCAAGCCTGTTTCTTTCAAAGATGCGGTTTCTCATCCGATGTTTGCTGGTAGCGCGATTATGGTTTTTGGTTCTAATATCGCTAATTTTTTTGCGTCAATATATCACTTTGTAATAGGAAGAATGCTTGATCCTAATCAATATGGAGAGTTGGCAACTACAATAACTTTTATCTCGCTTGTTATAACTTCTTTGTCTTTTCTTTCTATTGTTGTTGTCAAATTTATTTCATCCTCAAAAGCGCAAGCGCAAAAAGCTGTGATTAGCTGGTTTTCACTTGCAAGCATTTTCATAGGTGTTGGAATTGCCGTTTTGCTTGTTGCACTTGCTCCTTTTACCTCCAAATTTTTTCATATTCATCAAAGCATTATGTATGTTGCAGCTCCAATTGTCGGTTTATTTATAGTATCAATGGCTTTGAAATCAATATTGCAAGGTCTTTTAATGTTTTTGCCAAATGTGCTTTCGACAAATGTCCAGATAATAACAAGATTAGCACTTGGCGTGATTGCTGTTTATTTAGGTTGGGAGGTGGCAGGAGCGTTGGTTGGATTTTTGATAGCGTTGGTTTTGGAGATAATGGTAATGTTGTATTATTTGAGAAATATTTTAGTTTTAAAATTTAAAATCAAACTAAAAAACAAGCTGTCAATTTTTAAATATGCTATACCTACCCTTTTTTCTACTTTTTCTGTAAATTCATTGATATCAACAGATGTTTTATTGGCAAAACATCATTTGAGCTCTTTTGACGCTGGAATTTATGCTGCTTTATCTACTTTGGGAAAGATAATATTTTTTGGAACTGCTCCAATTGCAAGTGTAATGTTTCCTTTAATTGCTAAAAAATATTCAGAGAGAAAAAATTCAAACGACATATTTTTGATAAGCATGTCCATGACAGTTTTGGTTTGTTTGGGTGTTACATTTATTTATTTTCTTTTTCCAAAGCTTGTTATAAATATTTTATATGGAGATAAATATTTAATTGCGGCTAATAAACTATATTTATTTGGGATTTTTATAAGTGTTTATACAATTGGCACTTTAATGCTGAATTATTTTTTGTCTCGTGATGATACAAAAGTTGTCGTAATTCCCCTTATTGCCGCATTTGTACAGTACATTCTAATTCGATTGTATAATGAATCAATTTTGCAAATAGTTGTAATGTCCACTATAAGTGTTTGTGTCATGACGGTTGGATTTGTTTTGTATTTTTTACTTAAGAAATATAAGTTTCTCTAAAATGAAAAGTAGCAGAAGATTTGTTTCTATTGTCGTACCAGCTTATAAAGCTGAGAAAACAATCAAGGAAAATTTGTTAATTCTTAAAAATGTTTTAGACAGAATTAGATACAATTATGAAATTATTTGTGTTGTAGATGGAGTTTTGGACAAAACGGAACAAGAAGCCAAAAAACTTGAAAAAAAATTTCCTGGAATTGTTAAGGTTTTAAGTTATGAAAAAAACTTAGGGAAAGGGCATGCGGTGCGTTATGGAATGGCAAATGCCAAAGGAGACATAATCGGATTTATAGATGCTGGCAAGGATCTTAACCCTTATGGTTTACCGCTTTTGCTTGAGCATTTTGAGTGGTATGACGCTGACATTCTAATTGGTTCAAAAAGACATCAGGCGAGTAAAGTTGTTTATCCTTGGCAAAGGAGAATACTTTCTTTTGGTTATCAAATGTTTGTCAGAGTTTTGTTTGGATTAGATGTCAAAGATACTCAAGTTGGAATGAAATTTTTTAAGCGAGAGGTGTTAAAAAAAGTTTTGCCAAGAGTTTTAGTAAAAGAGTTTGCCTTTGATATAGAGTTGCTGTCTGTTTCGCATTTTTTAGGTTATAGAAAAATTTATGAAGGCCCAGTTGAGCTTAGAATGGAGTTTGGCACTTCCACTATAGTTAGCAAAGGGTTTTGGAGAACAGTTTTGAAAATGATTTGGGATACTTTGGCCGTTTTTTACAGGTTGAAAATAATTCGTTATTATGATGATTCAAATAGAAAAAACTGGATTACTCCCAGATATTTGTCAATTTAGCAATTTCTTTATCAAGTTTTCGTTGCAAATTGGTGATTTTTAGATTTTTCCCAAAGATATATGAACATACTGATTCTTAACTGGCGTGACCCTAAACATCCCAATGCTGGTGGGGCGGAAAAAGTTACGTTGGAACATGCAAAAGGATGGATATCAAAAGGACATAGTGTTACTTGGTTTAGCTCTTATTTTAATAAAGCTAAACGCGAAGAGTTCATAGATCAAGTGCAGATAATAAGAAAAGGCAGTTGTGTGGGCGGTGTGCATTTATCGGCTTTTTTCTGGTATATATTTGGCAATCATCAAAATTATGATTTGGTTGTGGACCAATTTCATGGAATTCCCTTTTTCACTCCTTTATATGTAAAAGTCAAAAAGCTTGCTTTTATACACGAAGTTGCTCGCGATGTTTGGTGGCTCAACGAGTGGAAATGGCCATTTAACAAAATAGTTGGTTTCTTGGGGTATTACTTGGAACCTTTTATTTTTAAATTTTTTTATCGAAATATTGCTTTTATGACGGTTTCTGAATCAACAAGAAAAGATTTAATAAATTGTGGCATTCCTTCTAAAAATATTACTGTGATAAATAATGGTTTAAACCTAGATGAAATTCCAAAAAAGCTTCCTCCTAAGGAAAAGAGAAAAACGGCTATGTTTTTGGGAGCGATAAGTTATGATAAAGGTATATTTGATGCTTTGGAAGCTTTTGGGGAGATAAATGTTAAGGATGCGAATTGGCAATTTTGGATTGTTGGCAGGGCTTCGCCTGAAATGAGAGAGAATTTAAAAAAGCGAATCAAGGTTTTGAATATAGGGAAAAACACAACATATTTTGGGTATGTTAACGATCGCAAGAAATTTGATCTTTTGGCGCGCGCTCATGTTATGGTAAACCCATCCGTCCATGAGGGATGGGGACTTGTAAATATTGAAGCGGCCGCCGCTGGCACTCCGGTTGTCGCGTATAATGTATCAGGTTGTAGCGATTCGATTGTTAACGGCAAGTCGGGAGTTTTAGTTGATATTAAAGATAAAAAGAATCTTTGGAAGTATATTCTATCACTTGTGTCTGACAAAAATTATGACAAGATGGTTAAATTTTGTTTGTTGTTTTCTCGCAGGTATTCATGGGAAGATGCAAAAAAGAAAAGCTTAAGTTTAATTGAAAAAATTTATGCGCAAAAATAAAAAAGTTGTAATTTTTGGAGGTACTAATCCTTTGGGATTGGCTTTGATTGATTTGCTTTTGCAAGAAAGACTGCAAATCATAGCCACTTACAATAAAACTAAGCCAAAAGAGAAAAAATCAGAGGTTTTTTATCAAAAACTTGATGTGTCAAGTCAAAGTGAAATTAAAAATTTTTTTAAGAGATTGGATAAAGATGTTTCTTGTTTCGTTTCTTTGGTTGGGAGAAGCGCTCCCAAAAAATTTATTGATTGTGAAAAGCAGTTTGTTGATGAGTTATTTAATATAAATTTCATAAGTCAATATGAGTTAATTAGCAGATCCGCAAAATATTTTTTGAATTTGCAAAAACAAGGAAAAATTATAGTGATTACTTCGCTTAATGCTTTGTTCCCGTTGCCTAATTGGAGTATTTATTCAGCTTCTAAACATGCCTTACATGCAATGCTTTTGTCAGCTTCTTACGAATTAAAGAAAAAGGGAATACAATTAACTGCCGTGGCTTCAGGCGCTATAAAAAGAACTTATTTAGAGAAAGATCAAAAACAATACCTTGGACTAAGGGAAAGAAACTTTATATTCGGCTTGTTACTGCCTTTTTCAACTTATGAGAAAGTTGCTCATGAGATTGTATTAATGATAAAAAGCAATAAAAATCCTCGTGAATTAATAATCGGCAGAGATGCTAAATTGATGTATGTTATGTCCAAGTTTCTGCCTAGGAGTTTATGGCACGAAATAATTCAAAGAACAATTCAATTTTAGTTTCTAAGTATCCTTCCATATCTGTTGCTATTGCGACTTATAATTCTGGTGATTTAATTGAAAGGTGTTTGAAAGATTTGAGATCTCAAAATTACCCTCAGGAAAAAATTGAGATAATCTTGGGAGATGGAGGGTCAACAGATCAAACATGTGCAATTGCTAAAAAATACAAAGCGAAAGTTGTCAGAATACCCAAAGAAAACAGCATGCAGAGTACAATCGTGGAGTGGCTTTTAACAAGGGTAAAGGGGAACTAAGTCTTATCATTGACCACGATAATTATTTGCCTGACAGAAATTGGCTTAAAAAAATGGTTAAGCCTCTTATAGAAGATCCAGAAATTGTTGCCACTACTACTTGTTATTATCATTACGATAGAAATTTTTCTTTGATGGATAGGTATTTTGCGCTTTTTGGCACTAGCGAACCTTTGCCTTTTTATTTAAACAAAGCAGATCGGATGATGTGGGGAGAAAAAAAATGGACTTTGTTAGGCTCTGCTTTTGACAAAGGAGATTATTTTAAAGTTAGATTTGAGAAAGATCCTCGCAAGGTTCCTTCCATTGGCACAAATGGCACTTTGATGAGAACTGCGATAATAAAAAAGCACGCAAAATCTGATCCTGACAATCATTATCCAATAGATGTCATGGTTGATGTTGTGATGAAAGGATATGTTTATTATGGTTTTGTCAAAACTTCAATTATTCATCTGACTCACTCTAAAGGGATTTGGCAGTTTCTAAAAAGAAGAAAAAGATTTGTTGAGCATTATCATTTTGAAGATAATAAAAAACGTCGTTGGAGTGTTGTTATGAAAGGAGATTGGCCAAAAGTCTTGCTTTATGTTTTTTACAGTATCACTTTTGTTGTGCCATTTTTGCATTCAATTAAAGGTTATCTAAAAGTGCGAGATATCGCTTGGTTTGTTCACCCTTTTATGTGTTTTGGAACAACTGCGATTTATACTTGGGTGACAATTGTTTATTTTTTGAAAAGTTTGAATAAAAAATGAAAAAGGTCTTGTTGGTTTCTATAGGATTTTCTCCTAATATCGGTGGAATTGAAACGCACTTTGATGATTTGATAAAAGAAGTTCACAAAAAAGGCATCAAAATTAATGTAATTACATATATGCCTTTAACCACCAATACTCGCGCTTATTTCTTTGAAAAAAGAAAAGATTGTGCTATTATCAGACTTCCAATTTTTAGAGGGTTTTTTTATCGTTTCAAAAACAATCCTTTTTTAGAATTTGTCTATTTAACACCACTTTTGTTTTTATTTTTACCTATTTTTTTGCTATTTAATTTTAGATCTATTGGTGTTATCCATAGTCATGGACTTGTGGCTGGGTTTGTTTGTGTATTTTGGGGATTGGTGTTCAGATTGCCTGTTATTACTACAACCCATTCTATTTATTTGTTTCCCAAAAAAGGTTTGTACAGATTTATAGCAAAGCATATTTTTGCTTTTTCCAGCAAGGTGCTTTGTCTTTCTTTACAATCGGCAAGAGAGATAGAGGATTTAGGTATTAGTCCTAACAAAATCACTGTTTTTACTTATTGGATAAATACGGATCTTTTCAGTCCTGTAAAAAAAGCCAAGGAAAAGACCGGATGGGATAGTTTTACTGTTTTATTTGTGGGTAGATTAGTTC
This sequence comes from Patescibacteria group bacterium, assembly GCA_025057695.1. Classification (GTDB taxonomy): domain Bacteria; phylum Patescibacteriota; class Microgenomatia; order UBA8517; family UBA8517; genus JANWVB01. The sequence continues at coordinate 6,504 of JANWVB010000023.1, read as the reverse complement.
CCGAGAAAGGAGTCAAAGTGCTTTTGAATTCCAAAAAAATTTGGTCAAAGAAAATTAAACTTGCAATTATTGGTATTGGTCCTCTTGATTCCTTGGTTTTTCAACAGGCAAAGAAAGATAAAAATTTAATTTATTTAGGGGCAGTTTCGCAAAGCGATTTGCCTTTGTATTATTCTGCGGCAGATCTATTGATAGTTCCTTCCATACATGAAGAAGGATTTGGCAGGGTCATATTGGAGTCTTTAAGCTGTGGAACACCAGTTTTGGCGTCCAATCGCGGAGCTATTCCGGAGGCAATATCTGAAAAAGTTGGAGAATTGATAGAAATTAACGAAAAATCTATAAAAGAAAAGGTTGAAGAATTGTTTGATAAAAATTCTAAAATTAAAATTTATCAAAAGAATGCCAGAAAATATGCTTTAGAAAAATTTTCATCCAGAAATGCCCAAAAGATAATCAATGTATATTTGGATTTAATGCAATAAACTTGAAAAATGGACAAACTGACTTTGTATTTTTTTGTTGGCACAACCGCAGAACTTATCAAACTAGCGCCCGTTATTCGTGAGTGTAAAAAAAGAAAGATAAAAACGGTACTGGTTTCTTCAGGACAAAATATTGTTGATTTGAAAGATTTCAAATCTATTATTGGTCAAGGCAATTGGGACATTTCACTTTGTAAAAAATCTGTTAAACCATCGGTTTTTAAATTCGTTCTTTGGGTCTTAAAATCATTTGTTGAAACAATAAAAACTTTTTACAATGAATTTTTTAAAAATAATCCAGGCAAAAAAATTGTTATTGTTCATGGAGATACTGTTTCGGCAGTAATAGGGGCTTTCGTTGGATATATTTATCGTGTGCCGGTTGCTCACGTTGAGTCAGGATTGCGATCTTTTAAAATGTTTGAGCCTTTTCCTGAAGAGATTAATAGAATTTTGGTTTCATTTTTTGCCACAATTCACTTTTGCCCTAATAATTGGAGTCTGAATAATCTCAGAAGAAAAAGTGGGATTAAAGTTAATACTTTTAACAACACTTTGGTTGAAACTGTAAAATGGTGTCTTTCGCAAAAATTGAAGTATAAATTGCCTCTAAAAAAAAATTCAAAGTATTTTGTTTTAATTGTGCATAGACAAGAAAATGTTATCTTTAACAAGTGTCGGACTATAAATCTGATTAAATATATTATTGATAATACTCCTGCGGGTTTAAGTTGTGTATTTGTTTTGCATTCTGTGACACAAAGGTATTTAGGAGATTCAGATTTTTTTAACACTGTAGCAAAAAGTAGAGATGTACTTTTCCTTCCTCGTATGAAAATGCCGGATTTTGTTCATATAGTCAGAAATTCCGAATTTGTGATCACAGATGGTGGTAGCAATCAGGAAGAAATGTATTATCTTGGCAAGCCTTGTCTTATTTTGAGAAATGTAACGGAAAGAATAGAAGGTTTAAAAAGTAATGTTGTTCTATCTAAATACAATAAGAGAATAATTGGTTATTTTTTGCGAAACTACACAAAATATAAAACTAACCCAGTTTTGGATATATCTAGTAGTCCTTCTAAGATAATAATTGATGAAATTTTGAATTTATGCAAAGTCCATTAGTGAGTATTGTTATTGCAACTTATAATTCTGCAGGTACTTTGGAATTGGTTTTACAATCAATAAAAAAGCAGAAATATAAACCTATAGATATAATTGTGTTAGATGGTGGTTTCACAGATGAAACTTTGCAAATTGCAAGAGAATATAAATGTAGGATATATCAAAATAAAAGGGTACAACCTACTTACGCTAAACATGTCGGTTTTCTAGAAGCGAAAGGCAAGTATGTTGTATTTCTGGATAGTGATGAGGTTCTTGGAAGTGTTGATAGTATTAAAAAGAAAGTATCTTGCCTTGAAAGAGAAAAAGATGTTGTTGCTGTTACTCCCGTAGGATACAAGGATCCTAAAAATTACCCGTTTATCAATAGGTATATTAATGAGTTTGGAGATCCTTTTTCGTTTTTTATATATAGATTATCCAAAAATCATAAATATTATTTGCGTAGTATGATTTCCAGATATTTAGTTGTTAAAAAAACTAAAGATTATGTAGTTTTTGATTTATCTCAAGATAATAATTTACCTATCATAGAACTTGCCGCCATGGGCAGTATGTTGGATAAATCATTCTTCTTAACAAAATGCCCGGAAGTTACGAAGGTGCCCGAGCTGATTTGGCACACTTTTTATCTGTTAAATAAAAATCAAAAATTAATTGCAATTGCCAAAGATGATCCTATATTCCATTATTCAGCAACTTCTTTAAAAAGATATTTGAGGAAGATTAATTGGAGGATTATTTTAAATGTCTATTTGCAAAAAGACCATGCCTTAGCCGGTTTTTCAGGAAGAAATAATTATCAGAAAGGATTTTATAGTTTTAAAAAATACCTTTTTTTACCTTATGTGTTTTTACTTTTGCCGGTTCTTTTTGATAGTTTGTATTTATCTTTCACAAGAAGAAATTTTTGTTACTTAATTCACTTGATACTTAGTTTTTGGACAGCTTTTTTGATAACATATCATTTTGTCAGAAAGCAGTTTGGTTTGTCTTATAAATTGCCTACGTATGGGGATTAATTTGTGTATGTTTTATCAGGTGTTTTTGATTTAAGCGTTTTTACCAAAATGAAAAAAAACAAAATATCACTAGGTTTGAAATTGTTTTTTACAGTAACAATTTACGCAATTTTGGTGATTTTGTTAAATATTTTAAGCTATGGCAAGGCGATAGACTTTGATTTTTGGAGGGATGATTGGTTTACTATTTGGGCAGGCAAATTCCAAAGTTCTTTGATTTGGGAAAGTTATAGAAACAGATTTCTGGCTCCTTATTTTAATTGGGTTTTTATTAATGTAATTGGTTCTGACTCTTATTTGTGGCAATTTGCCGGTTTGATTTCTAAAATCATCGCATCGTTTTTGATTGGATCTTTGGGTTATGTTTTGTTTAGTTCTGTAAGTGTTGGATTATTTGCCTCTTTGATTTTTTCATCAAGCCCTTATAGCATGGAGTCTTTCTCGTGGGCGCGTTTTAATGGTTTCATCCTGATATTGTCTTTGATTTCTTTTGCTTTTTATGTTGTTTCTATTAATGGGCGAACGAAAAAAAGATTATTCTTTTTTATTTTTTCAAATGTTTTTGCCAGCCTCTTGTTTTTGTTTGATTTGTGGAGGGGTATTGCTTTGCTTTTCTTAATACCTGCTTTTGAGTTTATTGTCGCAATTTCCAAGCCAAAACCAGTTTATAAATTTAGGGAGAGTTTATTAAGAATTTTCATCTTTGTTTGTTTGCAATTCTTTGTTATTAAAGAAGTTATTGTCGCAACGAGCGGGAAAAGCTCTGCGGTTGGGAAACTTGATACATTTTCAATAATCGCAAAAGCATTAAGCGAAGATTATTACACGCGTTTTTTTATAACGATTGGCAATATTATCAGATCGCCCTTTTTCCCCGTGAACGAAGAAGGCGGTTTATCAGCTGGAGATAATACGAGTTTAATTTTAGGCTTTGCTTTTGTTTTGTTTTTGGTTGCAATAAGCTTGTTTTTTTTAATAAAAAAATCTTTGACTATAGGCAAAATAGCTCTTTTATTGTGGTGGTTGGTATTGTTTTACTTGCCAAATTGGTTATATGAACCAATGATTTCTTTGGGAGTTACTCACAGATATGTTTCTATAGGAAATATAGGATTGGTTTTGGTAATTGGATTTTTACTTTCCAGGATGCAAGGAAATTATAAATTGGGTATATTATCGGTTTTCATAGTTTTTTATTTGCTTCATGCCAACAAAATTATTACCACTGAAGAAAAATTCCGGTCAAGATATGTGGTAAGGGCTATGTGGGGAGATATACTAAAAACAGTGCCAGTTTATAGTAAAGATGTTGTATTGAGTGTTTCTGGCGATCATGCTTTGAGAGGTTATGTTTTTGATTGGTCTGGTGTTTATCCGTATGTTTACTTTCGTAGCATAAGAAGTTTTGAAGAATTTCCGGTTTTTGCCAATAAAGAAACAATGGTTCGTTTGATGTGCGATACAAACGTGGATGTTACTGATTGGTTATACGGAGGCACGAAAAAATCGGGGAAAATTTATAATCCTGAGAAAATATATGCTTGGCGCATAGATGATCTTGGTGTATTTAGAAATGTTACAGAAGAGACAAGAATATATGTTGTGAAAAATGCTGATTGCCTTTGGAAAAGTTTTGATGGTAAATTCGCGTATTTTTATTTGCCAAGTGTTGATTCTGAAAATAAATATTCTGCATTGTTTGTGAAGTTGTCAGAAAAAGAAAAAATTCAAGGAAGTCTAACTTTTACATTTGTCAATTCTAAAAACGAAATAGTAAGAAAAATAACTTACTCCATTTCAGATATAAGCGCAAGGAATGAAATTATTAAGTTTCCCAATGAAAAAGATTTTGGGGAATTAAAGGTTGTTGCGCGTTTTTGTAAAATAAATTTATGCAATTAAAGAATATGCTAATTGACAATGGCATTGATGGTATCTAATGTCTGTTGCAAAAGCAACCATTGAGCGCTATTTGCCGGGTATTTATCCCTAAGCGTTGGCAAGATTTCTTGTTGAATTTCCAGTATAGCTTGTAAGGCATTTATATTAGTTTCTTGATTAGTATTTATATTTGTTACTTCTCCAATTTGCGAATTGTATCTGGAGGTTACGGTTTCAAGTAGATCTATTTTGTCTTTGTCTACTACATACTTTAATTCTCTGAATCGTCTATTGATAAGTTCAATGTAATTTTGTGACAGTTTTTCTTTTCTAAATTTTGCAAGATATGCAGTATATAACTTCTCTTTTAGTCGTTTGTATTTGTATAGTAAACGTGAATCGGGATTGATTTGTTCGTAAACAAAAGGTTCTTCGCTTTTTTTCGCATCAACTATCACGGCGCTAGATGAGAGTGAAAAAATTATAATCGTTACAACAATTAATAATGCAGATTTCATATTTAATTTACATTTTACATTGCATTAAAATTATGTAAATAATTTTACATTTTTTATTACTGTTTTTATTCTCAAATGTACAAAGAAAAAAAAGATAGATTTTTTTGGTTTTTGATATTTTTGCCAATATTTTTATTAGCAACTTGGTTTAAGGATGGATTGGTTTTAGCTGGTGCGGAAGAGTCGTTTTCAATTTTTCACAAGATAAATGCTATTGACAAAAATTCTGTTTGGCAAGAATCTGGTTTGGGTTTCGTGCAACCGGTTTATTCTGCAAACATACCAATTACTTTGTTTAATCAATTGAATTTAAATTTTGGTTTCTCAATTTTTTTTGTGCAAATGTTTTTTTTCTATATTTTGATTGTAACAGGTACGGTCTCAGTTTATTTTTTAGTTAAGCAATTATTTTGCAATTTTAAGGATGTCAATATTTTGGCTTTTTGTTCTTCTTTGTTTTATTTATTTAATTTATATGGCTTGACTCAAATTTGGAGTAGATTTTTGTATTCTCAAATGGGTATTTGGGCTTTCTTGCCTTTATTGACATTGTTAGCAATAAAATATTTTAGAACAAATAATTTTTTGTATCTATTTATTATTTTTATAAGTCAAGTATTTTTTTCTTTTGTTTATACGATTGTTGTAAATGTTTTATTGGTTATTTTTGTATTATTTTTTATTTTTTTTATTGATATTTTTAGTACCAAAAAGATTACGAAGATCAAAATTTTTAAAGCTTTGCTTGTTTGTGCAACTTTAATAACTTCTAACATTTGGTGGATTTCTTATAACTTTTTATACATAAGAGGCTCTTTTGACAACAGAATTGATCATTTGACTAATTTTGAATCGTTGAAAAGTGTAAGCGCTTATTTTCCACTACAAGAAATTTTGCTCCTTCGCCAAAGGTTTTTGTTGAACCAGAATTTTATCTGGAACTTTTTTTATGATTCTGCTTTTTCATACTTGCTTTCAGTCGCTATTTTGATTCTTTTTTTAGTTGGTTTGGTTAATTATTGGTTTAAACCTGTGGTGAGATATCTGTTTTATTTTTTTGTAATTGTTTTATTTTTTGCAAAAGGCGCAAACCCTCCTTTAGGTCTTGAAGTGTATAAATTTTTATTTTTTTCTTTTCCTGAAACTGCAATTTTCAGAAATTCTTATGAGAAGTTAGGTGTATTGCTTTTACTTCCATATTCTGTTTTTGTGTCTTTGGGGCTTTTGCATCTTAGAAATTTAGGTAGATATCGTTTTGTTTTAGGAATTATTTTAATTTTTGCACTTTCTTATCCAATGATTAATGGAGATGTAATGAGAAATTTTCGAGTGAAAATTCCTTACGAATATGAAAGTCTAAATTCTAAGGTGAATGCTTTCACTGGTTGCAAAAATGAAGGTTCTAGAATCTTAGTCTTGCCAATGATTAACGGAGATGGAGCGGTTTATAAATGGGGATATACTGGTGTT
>JANWVB010000022.1 GCA_025057695.1 Patescibacteria group bacterium | reverse complement strand
ACCACAGTTTGCAAGCAAAAGATCAAAAGTTTATTTCAAAACAAAGCGAGTAGAAATTAGCTTTTTGTGTTTTGTTTTTAGTGCATTAACCTAAATATTGTTCTTGCTTCAAATTTGTCTTTTTCTTCTTGCCCAACGGCAATAATTTTGTTGTTTGTCTTTATATCTGTCAGTCTAATTGGTTTATAATTTGTTGAATCTTCCGTTTCAGATTTTATCTTCGCATTTTTAGTTAGGACAAGAGTTATCTCTTTGCCTTCTTCAATTTGAATTTCAAGCGAGTCTTTTGCGGTTTTGATTACACTGCCTTTTATCAATTTGATACTTTCTGTTTCTTGGTAAGATGAGACAATTATTCTTAAAGCTTTAATTTCTTTGTCTTCGATGTTAGATCCCAAAACGACAACATAATCTCCAATGGCAATGTCAGTTTTTGCAATTGTTTTTCTTGTTTTTTCATTTATTGCGGTTGTTTTAGCATCAATGCCGATTATTTGTATTGTTCCGTCCAAGTTTTTCATTTGCAGATATGTATCTGATTTGTCAGTGATTGTTCCCATAAAAGCCTTGATTTTTAATTCGGCAAATTTTGCTTTTTCTTGAGCTTTTTGTTCAGCACTTTGTGTAGCTGTATTTGGACTTTGACTTAATTGTTTTTGCAGTTCGCTTGAATAAAAAACTGTCATGTTTGTTTGGTGGCTTTCGGGGATTGCAATTGTAATTTTGTTTTCACCTCCGTCTAAACTGATTTCTTGGTTAAACGCGCCTTGAGTGTCTGTTGTTGTTATATAGTCATTTTGGTTGTTTGAAATGACAATTTTGGAATTTGGTGTGGCTAAACCTTTAATGTTGACTGTTTCGTACGTAAACACATCTAGATTGTTTGGATAAGCAATTACAATTTGGCTGTTGATGTTGGGTATTTTGGAAGTTTTAGTGGCAGATTGTTGAACTTGAGAACTTTCTTCTGTCAAAAATTTGTTGGTTTGCGTTTTAACAAGAGCATTATTTGTTCTCCATATACCAAAGGCTACTACAATTCCCAGCAAAATTCCTGCCAAAACTGCAAACAATGCTTCTTTTCGCATCTTAATTAAGTGCTTTAAAGAATATAGCACCTTGAGTACTATATCAGATAAAGGTTAGTATTTACAAATTATATCTTTTATATCTTGTTTTGTGGTCACACAAAAAACTTAAGCTTGTTCTGTAATTTTTGTTTTGATACTATGCATTTTAAGATTTGTAATTTACTTTTATATGGATATTACTTATTTGGGGCATTCATCCTTTAAATTAAAAGGCAAAAGTGCGGTAGTAGTTACAGATCCTTTTGATCCTGCTTTTGTTGGTATTAAATTTCCTACAACCGAAGCGGATATTGTTTGCGTTTCTCATCAGCACGCAGATCATAATTATTTGCAGGGGGTGACAAATGCCAAAAAAGTGATTGACGCACCTGGAGAGTATGAAGTTATGGGAGTGTCTTTTCTTGGATTTCCCTCATATCATGATGATAAGAAAGGAGAGCTTAGAGGTAAAAACACAATTTTTGTTATTGAAATAGATGATTTTAGGATTGCTCATTTGGGAGATTTGGGGCATGTTTTAAGCGATCAGTTAATAGAAGAGATGGGATCTATAGATATATTGCTTATACCCACGGGCGGAGTCTATACCATAAACTCAGAAGTGGCGGCGAAAGTGGCACAAGAAATAGACGCTCCAATAGTTGTGCCGATGCATTATAAATCTGAGGGTTTATCGCAAAGCGCATTTGGAATGCTGGAAGAAGTTTCCGAGTTTGTTAAGGCTTACGCCATGCCGGTTGAAACTTTAGACAAACTTTCTATAAAAAAATCTGATGTCGCCGAAGAGAGAAAAATTGTTATCTTCAATAGAAAGTGATAATTTGATTTTTAGATCGTTTCTTCTAATCTGCCCTGAAGAATATTTTTTGTAAAAGTATTATGGCTGACAAATCACCACGAATACCTCCGCATTCTCAGGAAGCAGAGGAATCTGTTGTCGGGTCCTTGCTTTTGGACAAAGATGCAATTGTTGCGGTGGCGGAGTTTTTGTCTCCTGATGATTTTTATGACGGCAGGCTTAAAGAAGTTTACCTTGTGGCGCTTGAGCTTTTTGACGAAAGAATTCCAATTGATGTTTTGACAATTTCTGAGCGGCTCAAAAAAAAGAAGCTTCTAAAATCAATAGGTGGTTTGACATTCTTGACTAACTTGTCAAACAAAGTTCCCACAACCGCTCACGTTGAGCATTATGGCAGGATTGTTCGGGATTTTGCCATAAAAAGATCTCTTCTAAAAACCGCAAGCAAGCTTGTGGAGATGTCCACAGATGACAGCATGAGCGTTTCTGAGCTTTTGGACAAAGCCGAGTCTGAAGTTTATTCATTATCCACGCAAAGTTCTTCCAAGGGCTTTGAGCATATAAAAAATGTTTTGACTGTTAGCTTTGACAGATTGGATGAGCTTTATAAAAATCCCGGAGAAATGCGCGGGGTAGCAACTGGCTTTGCCGATCTGGATAAAACATTATCAGGATTACAACCTTCCAATCTCATAATTCTTGCGGCAAGACCGGGGGTAGGTAAGACTGCCCTAGCCCTTAATATAGCTTCTTATGTGGCGGTAAAAAACAAAAAGCCTGTTGGTTTTTTTTCTTTGGAAATGAGCAAGGAAGAGCTCAATGACAGGCTGTTGGTTGCACATGCGGAAATAGATTCGTGGAAATTAAAAACCGGCAGGCTCACAGAAGACGAATTTGCAAAATTATCCGAAGCGATGGGAATATTGTATGACGCTCCTATCTTTATAGACGATACTCCGGCATTATCCATACTTGAAATGCGAAGTCGCGCTCGCAGACTTCAGGTGGAACAGGGGCTTGAACTTTTGATAGTTGATTATTTACAACTTGCCAGAAGCAGGAATTTAGAGAATCGTGTGCAAGAAGTGGGGGAAATCTCACAGGGACTTAAAAATTTGGCGAGGGAACTCAAAATTCCTGTTCTTGCGCTTTCTCAACTCTCAAGAGCTGTGGAACACAGAGGAGAGAAAAAGCCTCAGCTTGCGGATCTTAGAGAGAGTGGGAGTATAGAGCAGGATGCGGATGTAGTGATGTTTTTGTATCGCGAAGACGACGAAAATATGAATAACATAGCGCTTGATGTTGCCAAACATAGAAACGGGCCTCTTGCTTCCATTAAACTATTTTTCAAGGGTGATCAGGTGAAATTTTATAGCAGAGAGACGGCAAGAGCTTAATAATTTGTTTATAAGTTTTTTCTCGAATGTTAAAATACGAAAGTTAAGCTTATTGATTTTTGCTTATGCCCAGGTGGTGGAACGGTAGACACGCAGGTCTCAAAAACCTGTAAGAGTAACATCTTGTGCGAGTTCAAATCTCGCCCTGGGCACTTGAAAAATTTTTTTATGCCTAATTTTTTCTATGCCTAAATTTTTGTTTGATGCCAAACACGAATCTGACCAAAGCCAAAAAAGCCAAAAACGATGAATTTTACACGCAATATCAGGATATCCAAAAGGAGGTTGAAGCCTATCTTGAATACAACCCGGACACTTTTAAAGACAAAGTAATCTATTGTAATTGCGATGATCCCTTTGAGAGCAATTTTTTTAAATACTTTGTTTTAAACTTTAAAAAACTTGGGCTAAAAAAGTTGATTACCACAAGCTATAAACCATCTCCTGTCGCCAACACTCAGCTTGCCCTATTTGGCGACGATCCTACCCTTCCACCGCAAAAAGGCAGGCCTAAAGTTACCGCCAATAGATTTATTGTCAATGATGTTGCCGATGTTGATGAAAATGGTCAATTTGATTTGGAAGACATAGCCAAAATTCTAAAAGAAAACAAACACAACGAGTGGGAACCGTTAAAAGGCGATGGCGATTTCAGAAGCGAAGAATGCATAGAGCTTCTGAAGCAATCAGATATTGTTGTCACCAATCCGCCGTTTTCGCTTTTTAGAGAGTATGTCAGGCAACTTATAGATTATGACAAGAAGTTTTTGATCATTGGCAATATGAATGCGATAACTTATAAAGAGATTTTCCCCCTTATCAAGCAAAATAAAATATGGCTTGGCGCAACAGGTAATGGTGTTGATATGGTTTTTGCTGTTCCTGAGGGATTCCCAGTTGATGAAAAATACAAACAAAAAGCTGCCAGATTAGGGTATGTTGGCAATTATACAAGGCTAGGGAATTCTTGTTGGTTCACCAACCTTGATCATGGCAGGCGACACCAGCCGCTAAAACTGATGACTATGGAAGAAAACAAAAAGTTCAACAAAAAAGTTCAAAACAACCCCACGTGCTACCAGAAGTACGACAATTACGATGCCATAGAGGTGCCATACACTGAAGCTATCCCAAGCGATTACGATGGTATAATGGGCGTGCCGATTAGTTTTTTGGATAAATACAATCCGGAGCAGTTTGAGATAGTGGGATCTAGTCGTGGTGTAAACCAAGATCCAAATGGCATTTATGGTCGTGGGGTTTTTATGAACGGGAAAGAGTTGTTTAAAAGAATTTTTATAAAGCATAGGAAATTATGAACACCACACTTCGCACAGATATAACAATCAAAGAGATTTGTGAGGGCTTCGTTTATAACGAGCTTGAAGGCAAGGGGCTTTTTGGTTGGTCAGGCAGATTGGTAATTCAGCCGGAATACCAGCGAAATTATATTTACTCCAGCATGGATGGCGGGAAAAAGGAAATGGCGGTGGTCGAGTCTGTTTTGAAAGGTTACCCAATCGGCTTGATTTATTTTAATAAAGTTGCCGAGGATAAATACGAAGTTTTGGATGGCCAACAACGCATCACTAGCCTTGGACGATTTATTACCGACAAATTCGCCATTTTTGATGAACATGGAAATCCGCAATATTTTCATAATATGTCTTCTGACAAAAAACAAAAAATTTTGGATACCAAACTTCTCATTTACATCTGCGAGGGCACAGAAAGCGAAATAAAAGAATGGTTCAAAACCATAAATATTGCCGGCGTGCCGCTTAACGAGCAGGAGCTTTTGAACGCTGTTTATTCTGGTCCTTTTGTAACTCTGGCGAGAGCGGAATTTAGCAACAGTCAAAATGCTAATGTGAATAAATGGAAAGCATATGTGAGAGGCAATGTCAACAGACAGGATTTTTTGCGCACTGCTTTAGATTGGGTAAGCCGCGGCAATGTAAGCGAATACATGAGCAGGCACAGGTATGATGATAATATCGATGAGCTTAAAACTTACTTTAATACGGTTATTGATTGGGTGTCAGGGGTTTTTATTGATGTTAAGGAAGAAATGTGCGGGTTAGAGTGGGGGAGAATGTATGAAGAGTATCATGGAAACTCCTATAATCCACAAGAAGTTTCCAAGGAAGTGTCCCGACTTTATGCCGACCCGTATGTGAGAAACAGAAGAGGCATTTTTGAGTACATTCTAGGCGGAATGCAAGACACTACCCTTCTTGATGTCCGCGTATTTGATGATGCTATAAAGAAAACCGTTTATGAAAGACAAACTCAGGAAGCAAAAGAGAAAGGAATTTCTAATTGCCCGCTTTGCGCGCTGGGAAGTGATTCAAACAAAATAAAGATTTGGGATCTTTCGGAAATGGACGCGGATCATGTGACGGCATGGAGCAAAGGTGGCGGAAGCACTATGGAAAATTGTCAAATGCTTTGCAAAACTCACAATCGGGCAAAGGGCAACAGGTGAATTTTGAGAATTTTAGTATTTCAAAGATTTTGTATCTGGCTTTGATTTTTAGATTTTTTAAAGTAAAATACCCTTTGAGGTAGGTAAAATTTTATGCTAAGCGCTTCTGATTTAAGAAACGGAACAGCGTTTTTGCACGATGGCAAACCGCACAAAGTGCTTAAGTACACTTTCATAAAAATGGGCAGAGGCGGAGCCACAGTGCGTGTTTTGGCAAGAGATTTAATCTCAGGATCTGTTGTTGAAAAAACTTTTTCTTCTTCGGTGAAAGTGGAAGAAGCAAAAACAACTAAACGAACTCTTCAGTACCTTTATCAGGATGGCGCAAATGCCGTGTTCATGGATCCTTCAACTTATGAACAATTAGAAGTGCAAAAAGAGGTTTTGGAAAATGAGCTTCCTTATATCAAAGAAGGGGAAATTGTTACTGTTGTGCTCTGGGAAGATAAAGTTTTGGGTGTAGATATTCCTCCTAAGGTGATTCTGAAAGTTGCTGAGACAGATCCTGGTGTCAGGGGCAATTCAGCTTCAAATATGTACAAATCCGCAGTTTTGGAAAATGGAATTTCTGTGCGTGTTCCTCTTTTTGTGGAAAAAGGTGATAGAGTGAGAGTTGATACAAGAACGGGCGAGTATGTCGAAAGGGTAAAGGAGTAAAGTTATCCAAATATCCAATACAAAGCGGCAGAAATAGTTAAAACTTGAGTGATGATTCCCCAGAAGAAATTTGTGTCATTTTGGATAGATTTTTGAAACTTAAGCCAGATTTCAAGAAATTTTGACCTGTATTTTGTGAAAAACAATGGAGCTTCTATCACATCGGGCAAAACTGCCGCAAAGCAACAAAGCATTGCGACTGCAAATTGTTTCCAATTAAAAATTATGCCTTGATTCGGATCTTGTGTATAAGAAATTGCGATTGAAATTGCGGTTCCAATTAGCAGAGCGAGGATAACATCTGCAGATATTATAAGAACGCTTTTTTTTGTAATATGACCAAATCTTCGTTTTTCTGTGGAGATGTGAGGGTTCCAGTGAGGCACAGTATCAAGCACAAAATGGCTTGCAAAAGAAAGAGGAATGGCAAGAAAAGGATTTACGACTTTAGCGGCAAGTGCGGCCCCTACTACTACATGGGGAGTCTCTAGCATAAACTACTAGAAATGTTACTAGGTGGAAGTTTTAATGTCAAATTTGTATCATTAAATTCAAAACTAAAATGTATTTTGCGTTAGAAATATTTTTCTTTCTGTTTTTGTCTCTTGTTGGAATATTTTTCTTATGGAGAAGGTTGCGTGAAGATTTGTCAGAAAATTTGATTTTTTCTCTTGGGCTTTCTATATTTGGCTTGACTTCGTTATTTCTAATCCCGTCTTATTTTTACAAAGATGCAATTTTTTGGTTTGTTTTACTAGGTTTAGGAGTATCTGTTTATATCCAATCCAAGAAAAAGAAAGTTAAGTTCTTTGAGATTGTTGATGTTTTGACAATTTCTTGTTTGTGGTGTTTTTTTGCAAGAGCGGCGGTTTTGCTTGGGTTTAAACGCGATTTTACTGAATTGGTCAATTTCTGTTCTGTTGTTGCTTTAATTTTTTTGTACCATTTTATTTTTCGGTCTTATAAACAATTTGTTTGGTATAAATCAGGGAGAATTGGGATTGCTGGAGTTATGACTTTATTCGCGTTTTTTTTAGGAAGGATTTTGGTTGGAGTTTTTTTGCCAAGTGTGTTAAGCTTAGATCCAAGGTTAGAAATCAGTTTTTCAGCATTTTTCTTATTTTTGACATTACTCGGGTTTTATAAGTTAAATAAGTTATGAAAAAAAACAAAAAAGAAAAAACTGCAGGTTTTGTTTTCCCTTCAAATGTGCTTAAGCCAGTTAAGAATTTTTTGACACAGAAGTTAACCCAACTTAAAAAAACTAAAAAAAGCATTTCAAAGAGGGATCCGTTTTTGGATCAATCCAGACTTACCGACAACGCTTCTATCGACGATGACGCCGCCGAGCAGTACGGGCATGTTGTGACTACATCAATAAAATCAGAATTAGACAAAAGGATAATTCAGGTAAAGAAAGCTCTTTCTATGATTAAGTTAGGGAAGTATGGCATTTGTGAAGATTGTGGGAAGATGATAGACACAGACAGACTTATGATAGAGCCGGAAGCCACCATGTGCGCAAAATGCGCTAAAAAAAGAGAATGATTTACTCTCTGTGCTAAATAATGTTAACTCCTGAAATAATTTTTGAAGATGCATGCCTTTTAGTGATCCTAAAGCCTGCCGGATGGGTAGTAAATGATGCCAAAACGGTTAAGACAACTTTTGTTGTGCAAAATTGGTTGTCAAAGAATTTCAAATATCCGCTTATTGGCAATTATGAATATAGAAATGGAATAGTGCATAGGTTGGACAAGGAAACTAGCGGAATACTTCTGGTTGCTAAAGATAAAGAGGCTTTTGATAATTTGCAATCTCAATTCAAAAATCGTAGTGTAAAAAAGACATACTTAGCTCTTTTGCATGGAGAGCCAAAGAAGCCAAAAGGCACAATAGACGTTCCTGTTGGCAGACTTCCTTGGAATAGAGAAAGATTTGGTGTTTATCCTGGTGGCAGACAGGCTTTAAGCGATTACGAAGTGATTAGGGTATATGCAAAAGAAAACGAAAAGTATTCTTTGACTAAGTTTTATCCTAAAACTGGTAGAACGCATCAGATTAGGGTTCATGCTAAATATTTAGGAAATCCAATATTTTCAGACGAATTTTATGCTGGCAGAAAAACGGCTAGGAAAGACAGAAAATTTTGTCCAAGATTGTTTTTACATGCTTCGGAAATTGTTTTTTCACATCCGCGTTCAGGCGAAAAGTTAACTTTTAGTTCAAATTTGCCTTCAGATCTGCAAGAGGCGTTAAAAAATTTAGGTTTTTCTTAAAAATCGAGTTTGCCAAATAATTTTTAAGCTTTTACACTAAAAAGCAAATGGATTTTGCTCAAATCGCAATCGTCATTGTAATAGCTGCCGCGTTTGGTTTTATTGCAAAAACAATCAAACAGCCTTTGTTAGTTGGTTATTTAATAGCAGGAATTGTTGTTGGCGCTTTTGGAATTATTAATAATACGAAGGATTTAAAAACACTTTCGCAAGTTGGGGTAACGCTTCTTTTGTTTTTGTTAGGGCTTGAAATGAAACTGTCGGAATTGCCAACAATAGGCAAGCCGGCTTTGGTTACAGGAATTGGACAAATTGTTTTCACTTCTATAATAGGTTATTTTTTGGCGCTTATTCTAGGTTTTGATAAATTGCCAGCCTTGTATATAGCTGTTGCCCTTACATTTTCCTCAACAATTATCATGGTCAAACTTTTGTCCGAAAAAAAAGACTTGCAAAGTTTATATGGAAGAATTGCTGTTGGTTTTTTATTGGTTCAAGATTTTGTGGCAATACTGATTCTGCTTTTTTTGGCTGGGATTTCAAATGGCAATGCCGATTTATGGACAATATTTTATACCTTAGTTAAAGCCTTCTTTTTATTTGGTCTTGTATGGTTTTTATCAAAAAAAATAATTCCTGCGATTTTTGAAAAATACTTAACTTCTTCAACAGAGCTTTTATTCATAACAAGCATTGCTTGGGCGCTTGGGTTTTCATCTCTTGTTGCTGGCCCACTTGGTTTTACTTTGGAAGTTGGAGGATTTTTGGCTGGACTTGCTCTTTCTAATTTGCCTGAACATTTACAGGTTGCAACTAGAGCCAAGCCTCTTCGCGATTTCTTTTTGACAATTTTTTTTGTTGTCTTGGGGACAGAGCTTGCCATGGAAGGGGAATTTGTGTCTATACTTCCACAAGCTTTAATTTTTTCTGTTTTTGTTTTAATTGGCAACCCAATCATTGTTTTAATACTTTTGGGAATTATGGGTTACAAAAAGCGGACTTCATTTATGGCTGGGCTTACAGTTGCGCAAATATCGGAGTTTTCTCTTATATTAATGGCAATTGGACTTTCGTTGTCTCATGTCGCGCAGGCTGATGTTTCTTTGGTAATTGTTGTTGCCGTTATCACAATGACTTTGTCTACTTACATGATTATGTCTTCTGAAAAAATTTATCTGAAATTGCAGAATTTATTGAGTTTTTTTGAGAGAGCAAAGTATAATCAAGCTGAGAAATTCACTAAATTATCCGATGAACTGAAAGATCATTTTGTGATTGTTGGTTGTGATAGAAGCGGGCATGTTATTTTATCCAAGCTTCTTAAATCTCACGAAAAATATGTAGTGGTTGATTTTAATCCTAAGATATTTGACGAGCTTTCCAAGAAGGGTGTCAATATTTTGTTTGGTGACATTTCGGATCCTGAAATACTAGAAGCGGCAAATGTAGTTGGCGCGAAAGTGATTATCACGACTTTTGGTGTTTTGACGGATAATCTTAGGATTCTAGAATACCTGAAGATGAAAAAATCAAAAGCGATTTTTATAGCAATTGCGGCAAACAAGCATGACGCTAAAAGACTGTATGACGAAGGCGCTTACTATGTTGTCATACCAGAGATGCTTGCTGGTTTTTACCTTAAGGCAATATTTAGAAATCGTAGATTTGATATTAAAAAACTTAATTCGTTAAGAAGTGTTGCTTTTGCCTAAATTTATTTAATCAAACTAAAATGCCTGCCAAAGTTCATAGAAGAAACAGAAGAAATGGAATTTTTGCTTTCAAAAATAAGATTTGGATTTCTTGTTTTTTCCTTTTTCTAACCTTTTTTGTAGCAACAATTTCTTTTCTGCTTGTACAAGATTCGTTGTGGGATGGAAGGTCTAAATTAAGTTATGCTGTGTATAAAGAAAATCAAATTGAGGTTGTTGTTCTTGATTCGGATTACAAAGAGTTAAACACTATTGTCATTCCTCAAGATACTCTTGTGGACGTAGCTCGCGGGCTAGGAAAAACTAAAATTAAGAATGTGTATGGAATTGGGATCAATGAAAATTTAGGTGGGCGACTTCTTCACGAAACGACCACATTTGCTCTTGCTTTGCCTGCTTACCATTACGTTTATTATAAGAGCTATAATTCTAGTGAGTTCTTTGGAAGAAATATCAGATTAATTTTTTGGGATTCAAAATCAAGCTTTTCATTTTCTGAAAGAGTAAAGTTTTTTTTGTTTGCGCTTTTTAACAAAGATATCAGAAAAAATGTAGTTAACCTTGCCCAGACAAGTTTTTTGCGCAAAGCTGTGCTTGTGGATGGATCAGAAGGTTATGTAAAAACTCCCTTTATGCCTCAATCTGTGCAATCTATTTTTAGTGTAAGCGATGAGATATTTACCGTCTCAATCATTAGTCATTCTGGTTCTGCTTTCAACCTTGATGATCTTGCCAATACTTTTGCTTCTTTGGGTGGGAAGGTCATATCTGTGAAAAAGATTGACGAAAAAAAGAAAACTTATTTTAAAAACGGCTCAAGGGTACTTTGTGAATTAAAAGTAAAAGATAAGAAACTGGGTAATGAAATTAGGAAATATTTTCAAATGTGCAATATAAATGTTATAGATCAAAATGAAAAGAGCGTGGAGATGGTAAACCTTAGCTTAGAATAGGAAATTCAGAACTTTGAGCTTTCAATGTAATCTTCTGAATTCTCTTCTATCTCGGAATTCCCAATATTTTCCTCGTTTTCATGCACTAATTCAGGTGGCGTAAATGTAACATAGTTTATTTTTTCACTGGGGAAAGAAGAAATATCGCTGTATTTTACAGGCCTTGCAATCTCTCTTACCAAAACTCTTACACCGTTTTTGTCAGACGATCTAATTACTCCTGAATAGGAATATCCTAAGGAAGAGAGCTTTTTGATTCTTGCCGAGACATCATCAGGGAGTCTGCCTATGTATTTTCCTTGTTGAGAAATTACGGAGATTTTGTGAGCGTTGATGGTTAATTTAACGGAATCGCCTGCGTCAAGCTCAGCTATGATATCTGGACTGCAAAGGTGTTTTAGCATTACAACTTTTGTCTTTCCCGGTTCTTCTAAAAACAAATGTGGATCAGAAACTGCTGAAAGATTGCCATTAGATTTTTTTAGATTTTTCCATTTTGCCAAAGTTTTAGTCGCTATTGGATTATAAGGATCTATTTGAAGCGCTTTTTGCAGTGTTTCTTTTGCTTTTTTTATTTCGCTAGTCTCAGCGTATGCTCGAGCAAGTCTTATAAGAGCATCTACATTTTGCGGATCTTGTTTTAATATTTTTTCATTAAGCAATATAGCTTCTGCCCATTTTCCAGATAAGGCGGCATAAATTGCTTTTTGGGCAAGGTTCTCATCCATGACTGCACTGATAAGAAAAATTAAGTTTCTATTTAGTTATTTTTATATTTAAGTTTTTCTCAATTGAGTATAAATATAGTGTAGTTTATGTCAAGAGTGTAAGTCCGATTATTAAAATCCAATTTCTCCTAAGCTTAATAATTTAATACTATTTACTATTTTGTTAAAATAAACTTATGTCTGGACATTCCAAGTGGTCTACTATTAGAAGACAAAAAGAAATTAATGATCAAGCCAGAGGTAAAATTTTTACCAAATTAGCGCTTGCAATTTCTGTTGCTGTAAAGACAGGCGGTGGGGCAGATCCTGAATCTAATCCTAAGTTGAGATCCGCAATAGAGACGGCACGCGCCTCCAATATGCCTAAAGAAAATATAGAAAGAGCTATAAACAAGGCTAAAGAAAAAGGAAATTTGGAAGAGGTTTCCTATGAAGGATTTGGACCAGCTGGAGTTGGGATTATTGTTGAAGCCGCTACTGACAATCGCAATCGCACTTATCAAGAAATTAGGAATATTTTTGAGAAAGGTGGGGGGAGTTTAGCAGGACCTGGAGCTGTTTCTTTTGACTTTAAACAATTTGCCTTTATGCTAATTGAGAAGTTTGGCAATTCTGATGAACAAACCTTGCTCTTGATAGATTCAGGCGCTGATGATGTACAAGAAACAAATGATGGTTTTGAAATATATGTTTCATTGGACAAATTAAATCAAGTAAAAGATTTTTTAGCAAAAAATAATCAGAAAATTATCTCTTTTGAGATTATCAAGAAGGCAAACAATCCTATTCCTGTGCAAGATGAGTCCACTTCTCAGAAAATAATTCAGCTTTTAAACGCTTTGGAAGATCATGATGAAGTCCAGAAAGTTTTTACAAATGCTTTGGTATAAGGTAAAGCTAAAAATTAAAGCTAATGAATAAAAGATTAAAAATTATAATAACTTCTGTTTTGGCTTCTTTAGGATTTATAGGCATTCAGATTATAAATCCAAACCACAAAATATATGGCATATTTGTTTTATCTTTTGTTGTTACACTTTTAATAATGTGGGCGTTAAAAGAATCTTTAAAATTTAATACGACCCTTGTTTTACTCATTTTACCAGCTTTTTTTACTATCGGAGTTGGTTTTTTTTGGTTTTTGCTTCCGCCTAGTTTTTTAACTAGATTGATTGCTGTTTTATATGGTTTTTTGATGTATTTTTTAATTCTTACAATAAATGTTTATTCGGTTTCTGCGATTAAAACAATTGCTTTGTTTAGAACAGCCAAAGCAGGTGGGTTTGTATTTACTATGGCTACGTTTTTTTTCTTGTTTGACGCGATACTTTCTTTTAGATTGCCGATTTATTTTAATACTTTATACACTTTTTTGGTCTCTGTTCCTCTTTTTTTACAAGGCTATTGGGTAATTAATTTGGATACTAAGTTTTCTTTAAAATTAATTCAGATGAGTGTTTTAACTTCTATGATGTGTGCTCAGGTTGCGGCTGTGCTTTATTTCTGGCCAGTTAGCATAGTTGTGGGATCTTTATTTTTAACAGCAACAGCCTATGTTTTGCTTGGTTTGGGACAGTCGCATTTAGAAGGAAGATTGTTTGCTCAAACAGTTAGAGAATATTTGATTCTTGGGACTGCTATATTTATTGGCATGTTTGGTATTACTGTATGGGGGATTTAAAAGATCAAACGGTCTAGTTGTTTTTTTATAATGAAAAACATTTTTAATAAGTGTTTTATTTTTTTGTTCTTGCGATATTAACAAAAATAGAAATCTACAATCAAAAATTGTCAAAAAATTTTTTGCCAAGCAGGCAGGGAAGAGGGGGGTGAGTGACAACCCTATAATATTTAATATTATAGGGTAATGTACCGCTTGTGTTTCCATGAGAATTTATAATTTTTCACGGCATAGTTTCTTTTATTTAACTTTCTAACTAATGCAGATAATGATTGGCGCTACACTTTGATATATTATGAATCAATAAATATTTGCATAGATATGCCTTTTTGCCTTTGTGGATATCTTTTTATTGATGATATTGTGTTTGTATTTGTAATAGTGTTAAGTAGTTAAGAGAAGATGAAGTGCATAAAAGATTTTGTGATTGGTTTTTTTGATATTATAAATCAAATGCCACCAGATTTTTTATTTCTTTTATTCTCCAGTTGAATTATGGTAACAAGTTAATTAGTCGCACAATGTTTCTTTTGCGACATAATTTAGATAATTCGTTAGAGTAGTGCTTTTTATGTCATTTGCATTTTTGATGTTTATTTTTATCTAATTTTGCATGTCTTAATCTTTTATTAATTTTAACAAAGCTTACCTTTTGGAAAATTTGTCTTGATTTTGACAAGCCTAATTTATACCGAAAATTAATTCTAAATTTTTAATAAAAAGCATACCGACCAATCTGTTTGTTTTTTTACCACAATCCCTTGTTTTTGGGATTATATTCCAGTCGATAGTTTTATCGTCTTTTAAAAAACAAAGGCTTTAAAATCGATTTTAAGAGGTTGTATTCAACAGAGATATTTAAAAATCAAACTTGTGATAGAAAAATGTTTGTGTTTTTATTGATTTAAAAATTGTTAATAAATTATTTGAGAGAAAAAAAGTTAGTTTAATTAAATGTATTGATAGATTTTAATTAAACAAATCAAATAGTAATTTATTAATTTTTTCTAAATTGAATATTGTTGAAAAAATAAACATAATCTTAAAATCAAAATAATTGACAATCATTGTCGCACAATGTTGACTAGATTAAATTTGTATTTTATGATTTAAATCACAATTATTTTGCGTATGCCCAAGACTGCCCAACTTGCCAATCAGAATAAGGTTGTTAAGCATGTCTTTGATTTTTTAGAGTATTTAGAAGTAGAAAAAGGGTCCTCCCCCCTAACCCTTCGTAATTATAGGCATTATCTTTTGAGATTTTGCAGTTGGTATTCAAAGTTAAATCCTGAATGCAGTTTGGTTGGCATTACTCCTGATGTCATAAGGCAATACAGGGTTTATTTATCTCGACAAACTGACGGTAAGGGTGGGTTTCTTAGTCGTAAAACTCAAAGCTATCATGCGATTGCCATTCGTTCGTTTTTGCGTTGGCTTTTAAAGAATGACTATAATGTTATGTCTCCTGACAAAATAGAATTACCCAAAATATCAGAAAGGCAGGTGAAATTCTTGACAGGCGAGCAAGTTGAAAGGCTTTTGAATGCTCCTTTGCTATCTTCTGTGGCAGGCAAAAGGGACAAGGCTATATTGGAAGTTTTGTTTTCTACTGGTCTTAGAGTTTCTGAACTTGTGAAACTCGATCGCGATAAAGTTGATCTTCAAAGGCGTGAGTTTGGCGTTGTAGGCAAAGGAGGGCGCGCTA
>JANWVB010000021.1 GCA_025057695.1 Patescibacteria group bacterium | reverse complement strand
CATCGAGTAGCTAAAGTTTCAAGTGTTGAATTTCTTTCTAAATTTTTTAATTTGCTTAATTCTTCGGGTTTTATTATTAATCCAGACATTCCTTCGCCTTTTTTCTTTAAAATTTCAATACCCCATAAAGGACTGTGAGGATTAGCTTCTGTCCCCCATGCTTCGTATGTTATTCGATCTGCAATTGGTATTTTTGTTTCCATTTTTAAAAACAAAAAACCTCTCGTTTCTGAGAGGTTGCTTTTTTAGTTTTGTTTTTTACTTCCTCTCAGCACGCATTAATCTCCCCAAATGAGGAAGGAAATAGCGCTGAGAGAAAAAAGTGCTTCCATTAAGCTAAAATTTTACATTGTGAACTTTTTTTGTCAAATTATGCAATATAATCAAGTTAAATCTATGGTGAATTTTCCATTCTTTAAAATCTCTTTGCCGTCAACAAATGCAGATACGTTAATAGGTATGACATCTACGTGACTTTCACAATTCCAATCTTGTACCCCTGTCATTTCGGGATACGGATGTCCAAAAGCTAAGTGAACTCCGGGGAATTTTTCGTCCTGAAGCAAATTGCCTATCAACTTCTCAAGTCCCATAAGACATCCTATAGCAAACTCTCCCACTCTATTGCCATTTGAATACTTTTTCAAATAAGACTCAAATTCCTCTTTAAGTTTTTTGTTTTTGCTTTTTACATTTGTTATAAACGAGTTTTTGATGTAAATCATAATTGAATTTTCCAATACTCCATATTTTTCAGAGAAATAATCCCCCAGCTCCCATGCGACTATTTGACCGTTTACCGACACAGGACAAGTAAATACCTCTCCGGCTGGCAGATTGCACCAACGCCCATTATCAAGAGGCACTCCATCGTCTGCTTTCCATTTAATTGCTTTTGAGAAATTTGCTTTCAAACTTGTGCCATGTGGATCTTTTACTTCAATTTCTGTTGCGTTTTTTAATATTTCATAGAGCTTATGCGACGCTTTGTATATGAGCGAGTAGTCCATGCTCATTCCTGTTTCCATAATTTTTTCATCTACACCAATCATGTGGGCATGCCTGCAATTAAGATTTTTAGTTAATAGAGCAATGAGCTTTGATCTAAAAAGCGGTAATTCTCCTTCCTGACCTGTAGCTGCATACAAAGAAGCGGTTGGCATGAATTTAGTTATATCTTTCTCAAAAGCAGTAGGAAATTCTTTTGCAGGCCGTTTTGTAAATTCTTCTATGAAAAATATTTTTGTTTCGCATACCTCTTTTGCTTTTTCATAAATTGATTTTCCGATGTCTTGTCTTGCTATATCGGAAACAATAACAAAGCGATCTTTTGTTGAAAGTCTAAGACAGTTTTTGATGATGTTTTGAACTGCTTTATCAAACATTTTTTTATTTAAATAATAACAGATTGTATTTGTAGCCTGTAATATTTATTAATTATGTTTTAGTTGTGAAAGGTTTTTGTAAAACTCTACCATTGTGTCTATTGCGTTAAAGTAGTTTGTTAGATTAAATCGTTCGTTTGGTGCATGCAAATTGTCATCCGGAAGTCCAAAGCCTACCATGAGGCACGGGACATTTAAAGTTTGAGCAAGCACCGGAACAAAGCCTATAGATCCTCCCACTCCAGTATATACTGGTTCTTTGCCCCAGACTTTTTTCAGGCTCTTTTTAATTATTTCGTATACTGGATGATTAATAGGCGCTTTGTAAGGAAGCGCTGAAGCATGCTCTTTGACTTTCAATTTAATGTTTTTGGGTACTATATTTTTAACATGTTTCACAAATTTTTGGTAAATGTCCTTTGGGTCCTGATTTGGCACGAGTCTGAAGCTTATTTTAGCGCTTGCTTTTGAAGGGATTATTGTTTTGCTTCCCTCTTGAGTATATCCTCCAAATATTCCATTAACATCACAAGTAGGCCTGCTCCATCTTCTTTCATTTAAACTATATTCTTTTTCGCCGCCTCCAAGGCAATACATTTGTCCTTCGTTTATTAAATCTTTTTCTTTTGTTTTTAATTTTTCGTAATTTTTTAGCTCTGTTTCTGAGGGAGAACAAACATTGTCGTAAAAACCCGGTATTAAAATTTTGCCATTTCTATCTTTTATTTTGGTAATTAAATAAGCGAGCATGTTTATAGGATTTTCTGCTATGCCACCAAATTGTCCTGAATGCAAATCTTGCTTCGCGGTTTGGAGAGTAATCTCTGTATACAAAAGCCCACGTAAACTTGTATCGATAGAGGGCAATCCCTCTTTATACATTTCTGTATCAGAAACAACAAGAAAATCGCACTTAAACAAATCTTTTGAGTATTTTTTTGTTAGATCTGTAACACTTATTGATCCAATTTCTTCTTCGCCTTCTATGATAAATTTGATATTTGCGGTCAAATCAATTTTTTGAAACATAAGTTTTTTAAGCGCCATTATGTGTGCCATGAATTGACCTTTGTTGTCGGTTGCTCCGCGAGCGTAGACTTTGTTGTCTATAATAGTTGGCTCAAACGGTGGCGTTCCCCATTCATCTAAAGGATCTGCGGGTTGCACATCATAATGACCATAAATTAATATTGTAGGCAGTTTACTATCCACTTCTAAAGATGCAAATATAGCATCGTGAGATTTGCATTTTAGTGTTTCTGTTTTAAACCCTAAAGAATCAAAAAGATATAGTAAATACTTTCTTGCTTTTTGCATGTCACTTTTGTGTTTAGCCAATGTTGAAATACTTGGGATTTTTAGTATTTCTAAAAACGGCTCTAATAATTTTTTATCCATTTAAATTTATAACGGCAATTTTTATCCAGCTGATCTTTGCAAGTAATGTTCGGAAGACAAAAGATATTTAGCTCCGTGCTTTTTATAGTTTATGCCCCACATATTCTTTTTTTGAGATCGCTTGTTTACAGCGTATAACCAAGTTTGAGCTTCTTGTATTTTTGCTCTAAAGGATTTTATAAAAGCCAAAAGTTTTTCAAAAAATACTATATGATACAGTCCAGGATTTACTGCTGATGTCATAGCCGCAATTTGTACTTCTTCTGCCAAGCCTTGTGTGCTTTTCACGACAGTTAAAAGCTCTTGTTGAATAGCGTTAAGTTGCGCTTTTAGCTCTTGAGACTTTTTTTCTGTTCTGGCTTGTTCTTCTTGCAAAAGCCTTCTTTCCAAAGCAATGCTTTTGCGCATTTTCTGCATTTGTTCCATTTTCCCCGATAAGATATCGCTCATTTCTATTGTTTCTCCTGGAGCTATTTCGCCTGAATATCTGCGTGAAGGAGCTTTATAAGGATAAGAATTGCCAAATAGATTCTCAAACAGTTCATTAGGCAAATTGCTAATTTCCTGTTTCATTTGATTAACAGTGTCTTTGCCAATTTCTTTTATAGCCTCAAGCGGATTAGGAATTTTGGGCTTGTTTTGTGCTTTGCTGGTTTTTGTTTTTGTGTTTGTCATTTTTGTTAAGTTTGATTGTATTGATAGGCTTATTTTATTTCAATTATTCTTTTAGACACTATCCCAAAGCAAAGTCAAGTGGTCCAATACCTTTCTTTTAATAAGCACTGTTTTGATAAAGTTAACTTGTGCTTGCGATTCTAACTGCTTTCTCATTTGCGGATCTGAACCTGCTACTTCTAACGCTTTTTCTAATTCTTCTTGGTCAACTTCAATCTTTTCTTTTTCAGCAATTTTAGTAAGTATAACATCTAGGGCTATTGAATTTCTTACGTCGCTTTCGTATTCCTGTCTTAGTTTTTCAGGATTTTTGCCAATGGCATTCAAATAGTTCTCTAGGGTAAGTCCTAATTTTTCTATTCTCTGCAGAAGTTGTGCCAATCTAGAATCTAGTTCTTCTTTGATTAAAAGTGGTGGTATATTAACTTCAACTACATCAACAAGAGCCTTAAGAAGAATTTCTTGTTTTTGATTTCTTGTCATCTCATTCTGGGGCTTTTTGTTTGATTTAACTATTTTTTTGGATCTAATTTCTCCTGCCAATTTTTCCTTGTAATTATCAAGAGAAAATTCCGGGATTTCGGCAGTGATGGCTCTTACCTCCCAATCTTCATCTTCTTTTGTTTTTATTAGTTCAAATTTAGGATAAATTGCTGGCTTGATATTGTTACTTGAAATAGCTTCGGAAAGCTTTTCTGGCAACAATATTGTTAATACTTTTTCAATTAACTTTTGTTGAGAAACATGAGCTTTTACTTTTTCAAATGGCGCCTTGCCTTTTCTGAATCCAGGCACAGTTATACTTTCTCCTAGCTCTTTTAAAGCTTTTTCTTCGGCTTTTTTCACCTCTTCTTTTGGAAAAGTAAAAGTGATTTGGATGTTCCCATTGTTAGATCGGGCAACGGTGAAAGAAGCTTTGTTTTTTGATCCCTTTTTAGATTTGTGTTGACTTTTCATCCGCACGATTTTACAACAAATTAAGCAAGAATTCAAAAAAAATCAACCCAAAGTCTTATTCTGGCAAGCTTTAAAGGTTCTTATAGAATCGTTAAAATTCTAAAAACTTTCGGAAGATAAATCAACATTGTTTAAATTTTTCTCGTCATAATTGGCTTTGCGAAATTTGTCTAATACACTTTCTTCGTGAGAATTGTGCTCCAAGATTTCAAAAAGTTCGCTGTCTGTAAAAACATCCTCAGCCATAATTGTTACATGACCTGTTGCGAACACGTAGCCATTATAATGAAGCACTGTTCCAATTTTATGTTGTCCTAGATCCTTTTTTAGAACTGCTTTCATATATATATTTTATTTCTTAGATTTTAATCCGACAAATTTTTAAAAGGGTGTTAGTTTAACATCTTTAAGAATATCTTGTCAACTATTGGATTTTAAAGGTTTTGTAAATTTTAGATGTCAAGTTGTTAGCTATTTTGTTGTTTGAGTTTAGATTGTTTTGAGAGCTTCAGTTGATAGTTAACCTTTGTGCTGTGTTTTACGCAATTGATTAGATTTGATTTGTGCAGTTTGAATCTTTCTGTCCAAGCCATTTCCTTTTGAAAATATGGAAGCTCTAAATGCGCTAGGTGTTCTAAACCCTGGCCCAACTGGATTGGGATTTGAAAGTGTTTTGTTTTTCGATTTCATATACCGCATA
The DNA here is from genome assembly GCA_025057695.1 of Patescibacteria group bacterium. Classification (GTDB taxonomy): domain Bacteria; phylum Patescibacteriota; class Microgenomatia; order UBA8517; family UBA8517; genus JANWVB01. The sequence goes on along the minus strand of JANWVB010000021.1, from coordinate 10,805 downwards.
TATTTTATAAAATTTGTTTTCCTTTTTACATATGAGATTGGTTTATTAAGTTTTGGGTGTTATTTAGTTTTGATTCATAAAAATCAAATGTTTTCCTCATTACATTTTCCCATTCAGGTCTCATATTATGGTCTGCTAACTTGTATGTGTAGTATGAAACATTTTTATTTTTTTGTTTTAGCTTCATGACAATTTCATTATTCCATGAAACTGGCACTGCGTTATCTCTTTCTCCCTGATGTATTTGAATTTCCGTGTTTATTTTATCCAAATAGTTGGTAAATGAAAATAAATCTACTTGATTTTCTTTTTCAAATTTGGCCAACTCTTTTCTTATGAACTTGCCTTCATCGACAGACTCGTCGGTGTAATATAAAACTGAATAAGGGAAAGGTTTTGTAACTGGTGCCCACAGGACCGTTGGATAATTTTTGCTAGTGATTGCAAGAACGGTTAAAGCTATTTGCCCTCCATTTGAATGTCCCCATATAAAAACCTGTTTTCTCTGTGTTAATAAATTAGCTATTTCTGAGTTTAAATTTCTCGCAATTATTTTTTCACTGTTTATCTCATTTTCAAATATGTTCAAAAGAGCCAAAACTGTGGTGTATGTCTGGAATCTTGCTTCAAATATATTAGAAGACTCTGTATCTGACTCCCCATACCCTAAAAAATCAGGGGCAATAGTTATGTATCCGTTTTCTGACAAAAAATTGGCGGCGTTGCGACTACCATCTCCGGTTTTGTATATTGTTTTGTCCACATATCCTCTGAGCATTATCACAATTGCCGGTTTTGTTTCTTGTGGGTTTTTAGGTATAGTTATTCTACCTGTGACTTTTTTCACATGGTTTTTTTCTGGATCAGGCGCAAATTCCAAAACGAACTTATACGAAGAATGTTTGCTAGTTTCCGTCAATAAATCTGTGATTAATAAATGTTTAACTTGAATTAAGTAATGAGATAACTTCTCAATTGAGTATCTTGATAGGTTTTCAGCTTGTTCAATTCTGCTGGTGTCTTTTTTAGATTCTGATTTTGCTTTGTAAAACAGTTTGTCATTTGTTTGCCATCCTAAGAAGAAAAAGAATAAAGATATAAAGGTGACTATAATAATATTTTTCATGAAGAAATGACATCTACTTTATAATGTAATGACCAAAATAACGATATATTGTAAATAAACTAAAAGCTCCATAAAACAAAAAGGCAAGAGATACGGCTATTGTGCGAAATAGATTTGGTTTTGCGGAATTTGGCAAGACAGTTTTATTCATGTATAAAATTAGCCCTGTATATGTAAACATAGCAAATGCGTTTAAAATTCCGCTTATTGTTACAAGCGCTAATGGTTCAGCAAATCCAAGCAGAAATACAATTGTGCCACCTATAATCTGCGTCCATAAAAAAATATAGAAGTAGTTTGAAATATTTTTGACTTTAAATAATTTTTGATTGGCTAAAACTAAATTTTCACTTGCTATTCTAGCGTTTGATCCATAAACGTTAAATTGAGTGCCAAAAAGCATTACTCCTACCATAACTAAAAAAAACGTTCCCAACGCAGGATTTGCCAACTTTGAAATTTGCTCTGCTTCCTTTATAACAAATGATATGCCTGCGCTTACTCCGCTAACTCCATAAACGGTAGAATACGCCAAAAGAGATAACATGATCATAGTAAAAGCTCCTGTAGCCCAAAATACCACAAAATGCTCAATATTTATGCGTTTCCACCAAATTTGAAACCTTTTGATATTTTTGGTAGTTTGACTAAATGGCTCTCCTTCTATTTTGATTGAAGCTGACTTGCCCTTTAGTACATTTGTTATATTTCCTGAATTTGCGGCCATGCCGTAACCTTTTTCTTTGACATAAAGCGATTGAGCGAGATTTAAGTTGCCGCCGGCGCCTGCGAAAGCAAGCGCGCTTAAAAATATCGCCCATGGCAAAGCATCTGGTAAAAACCAATAATTTTCTCCTTTACCAACCAAACCTTCGGCAAGAGATATCCAATCTTTGGTTTTAGCAAAAACAAATGTTATTAACAAAACAAAAGGTACGCCCACTAGTATTATTGCTTTTTGTACTGTTTCTTGTGTCTTGTAAACAATGTCTCCTAATCCGTAAATTATGCCAATAGCAAAAAGTAGTATAACTCCTATCATTCCCGAGTATTCAATTCCGATAGACTTAGCCAAAACTGTGGCCGCTGAAGCCACAATCCCGGGCCAGATCCAAGGGATAAGAGTTGTGGCTATAAACCAATATGGCATGAAAAAGCCGTACTTTCTTTTCAAACCGGCAAATATGCTTTCACCCGTGGCCAAAGTGTAGCGTTCTATCTCCATGTTAATAAAAAATTGAAGAGTAATCCCAAGCACAGCCGCCCATATTATCCCGAGACCAAAATTGGCTGATAAATATGGCCACAGAATTAATTCGCCACTCCCAAGTCCAACACCTAATATTATAAAACTTGGACCTATTAATTTTTTTAGAGGCAAAGGATCTGGCAGGTTTTTGTTGACTGTTGACATTTTTAGGATTTTATTTAAGCGGGTTTTTGTATTAGTCTTTAGTCTTAAGTTTAGATTATTTTTGGACTAGCTATCAACTGTTATTTTATTACACGACAATAAATTTTTGCTTTATATCTAAATTTAAGTGTTTTAACGAATTTTTTTGATGAAGTTTAAACTTTGAAATGTCTTTTTTGTCACTGAAGTTTATTTGCGATTTCTAAAACTAAAAAATAAACTTTTTAATAAATTGAAGTTAAAATACGAAGAATTAGATTGAAATAATAAAAAACAAAAAACAACTCAAATCAAAAACTAGATATGAGTTGTTTTAATTATAATCAAAAACTACCTTTTTTTCTTAGTAGTCTTTTTTGTCTTTTTTGCGACTGATTTTTTTGTTGTTTTTTTCTTTACTGCCATTTTGAATCACCTCCTGACGTGCAAAATTAAAAAAATTGCTTGCTTATCTAGAACAAGAAATTACTGGTAACCACACTGTGAAAAACAGAGTTGATCTCTCTTTATAATCAAGCTTGCATACAAGAGGTTTCTCTCCAAATGGGAATAAAGCAATTATCTTGCCATTATTTTGTGGAGGAGTTGGAGTAGGACTTAAGGATAAAGTTGGAGTTGGTGTAGGAGATGAAGTTAGAGTCAAGGTTACGCTTGGTGTTACTGTGCTAGTAGGACTTGGAGTTTGAGTAGGAATATTTGTTGGAGTGTTTGTTGGACTTGGTGTGGGAGTTTGCGTTTGTGTTGGTGTCGGAGTTGAAGTTGATGTAGGCGAAGAAGTTGGCGTTGGCACTGGTTCTTTTGGTGATTTAGAATTTTGTGGTTGAGGATTGTTGCGAGGAACAAAGTCAGCGTTGTTGTTGTCAGAGTCTTCGCCATTTCCTAAAAATTCATCATTCCCGCCAACAGCCATACTTTCAGATGTCGACCCTTGATGCGCTTTTCTTTCCACACTTTTATTAGCTGAAGGATTAGCAACTGTTTGAGTTTCACGATCGTTTGCACTTCCCAGTCCTAGCTTGTCTATTACTATAGTTGCCTGTTGATTTGCGTATAATAAAACTGTGTTATTGTTTGCGATACTTCCGCTTGAAGTCGCATAAATCACGTCTGGCACTACTTCACCATCATAGGATTCGCTTGCAATTAAAAAATAACTTTTGGATTGAATTGTGCCTGACAGGCTAGCGACTAAATCAAGCGGTTCTGTGCCTGCGGCTGTCTTTCTGGCCAATTTCCACCCGTTTATGTCCACATCTTCATTTGTTGGGTTATAAAGCTCCACAAACTCATCTGTGGATGTTGTGCCTGCAATTTGCACTTCTGAGATTACGACATGGTTTGCTGTGGCTGATAAAACGGGAATTGCTTTTTTAGATAAAAAAAACAAAGAGAACAAAACAAAAATTGGAGCTAAAATTACTACTAAAGAAGGCAGAACTTTTTTCATTTAGAAACTCAAGATAAATTTAAACTAATTGATATTAATTTGTTTTTTAAAATTGTGTCAATAGGTTATTGATGGTTTTGAACTTTTTCTTGAAGATTTTGGCTATTATTTTAGCTTTTAGGCAAGTTGGAATTTCTTTGAACATTGGGTTTGATTTTTGTCCAAGTGCTTGTTATTTGTTACTTTGAAGTAAAAAAATGTTTGTTTATATTTTATGTAATATAATTGGTTTTGGTTTGATGATTTAACATTCTGGTTGGTTGTCAATTTTTTAAAGACAAACTACAAACTTAGGAATTATCTCAAAATTGAAAAATTGCCATAACAAGCAAAATGACAAAGTGGCGAATTATTTAATCATTAATCAGTAATTGGGAGACAAAGGGTGATCTTTGACGCTAGAACTTGTTTTGCTAACTGCGGCATAAGAAGAGTAAACATTTTGTCTGTTTGAGTTTGACAAACTAATGGCCATAATACCCATCAAAACAAGAACCAAAGCCGAGAGATACATTAAAGTGTGACTTTTGGGCAATAAATCCATATTTCAGTTTGTAATTTTAATCATAGATCTTTTTTAAAGATTTTGTCAAGGGGAAGTTTCTGCTTCGGACAAGATGCTTTTTCTATTATCCACCATAGAATGATCAATTAACATACTACTTTTTTTAGTGGAAAGGTAACTTTCGGCAATGATATAGGAAAGCATTACAATGGCAAAAGTGATTGTTGGTACAAGAATAAGCAATTCTTCATATTTGGTTTTTTGATTTGGGATGTGTATATGCAGAATTTTTCCCATTTTAATTTTTGATTTATTAACTACTGGATTAAGTAAATGGACCAAGCAAAAAGAACTACACTAAGTATAAAAACAGATAAGCTAAATATTATGATTATTTTGGATATGAGTTTTGTATTCATGGTTTTTGCGAGTTTTTGCGATTTGTATTTCAATGTTAAACCTTACGATTATCTAGGTCAAGAAAATGTATAAGGCAAAAATATTTGCAAAATATTTCTCCTTGTGAAATTAGTACTCTAAAATATTTCTAAAACAGAGGGATTTATGTGATCTTTTTTGTATTGCAAATTGTATTTTAGAAAATTAGGTAATCTGCTTGTTGGTTCGGACACTTTTGCAATGCTTTCTTGAGCATTGAATTTGTCAAAAAGAAGCTTAACTCTTCTTTGTTCAGTCTTGGTCTTTTTTTACTCATTCTTCTTGAGTGTTGCAAATGCACTTTAACTTTTTCAGAAAATTTTTGTAGCGTGAGTTTTGGTAAAAAACTAAGCTGATATCAGATGTAAAAAAAATTTTTAATTTTAAGCACATTTCTTAGTTATGAGTTAATTTTCGAAAGATTTTGTTCTTAGTTAACATAAGAAGATTTGAGTATTTTGTAAAATGTAGTATCTTGTGCCGGAGACAGGATTTGAACCTGCACGAGGTATCAGCCTCACAGGATCCTAAATCCTGCGCGTCTGCCAGTTCCGCCACCCCGGCATATAGTGTTTAGCGATTTGTATTATACTTAAATTGTAAGATGTAAGATATAGAAGTTTTTATGGTTTTGTTTTTCAATTGATTATATTAAAAGTTCGCATTGTTTGCGTCTTGGTCAATTTGATTCATAAAAAATCTTACATTCTTGCTCCAAGTATTACTTGGCGGAGCATATTTTCTGCCGATTTTTTCTATGGTATTTGCGCCTTTATTATAATATTTTTCGCGCAATGTTTTTGTAACATGTTCTATAGAACTTTCCCAGGAGTCAAATTTATGTTTTCCATTTGCCCATCCGTAAGCGTTATATGAATTTGGAGGAATTCTTTTCCCAAATGAAGATTCAACGCCTGTGATTGCTGGCACTAGTCTCCAGTCTATGTTGTGCTTGTCTGCGCTTTTTACAAATATCTCTGCGTAAGGAGCAAGCGGAGAATTATGTTTTGTTAAGAAATTTCTTAATTTAATTACGCGCATGTCGTAAATATTCTCAATTTCAAGAGATTTTAGATATCTATTGATTCTTGCGTCTTTGATTTGGGCGGAATAAGAAATGGGAGTGTAACCCCACGCTTCCCCCGCCCCTGCGTTTAGCAGAAGCAAGCTTGCCAAGATGGCAATTAAAGTTTTCATTATATAAGTTCTTGCTCAGAGTATTCTGTCTGAGTTGTATCTGAATACTTTGAGACCTTTTTTGCTTTTCGAGAATCCTTGTTTTTATAGCGTTACAAAAAACTAAATAAAATTCAGATCTCTTTTCAAAAAAAATAGCCTCGAATTTCTTCGAGGCTAAAAGGAAAATCCTGACGCTTATCTCGGTATAACCGGATTTGCCTCAGAACGTAAGTCAATAATAACAGAATATTATAGGATTGTCAAATTATTTATAGATGAGTGGATTTTTGCGATATATATAAGCACTGCAAGATAAAAATAATACAAAAGAGGATAGAGATTATTTCTAGCTCTTTTGAGCCAGAACAAAAATAGAGGGGCCAAAATGCAGTTTTGCCAATGGCGACTGTAAAAGTTTTTCTAAAATTAGCATCAAATTTAGTGGAACATATTTTTTGATTGTGGAATTTCTGATGTTGGATACAGACCTTTCTGTAAGTATTTTATATTTATATTTTTGCAATGTTTCATATACGAGTTTGGGGTGATAATTTAGGAAAGGAATGCAGTTTTTTTGTTTTTTACCAACGAATTTAGGAGTCATGTCATAAGCGAAATTTAGATTGCCGTTTGCTATTTCGCGGCAAATTGATTTGAAATGTAGTTTGTTTGCATATTCAAGTAAAAGATACCCGTTCTTTCTTGTAATTGTTGACAAATCTTTGATCGCATTTTCAATATTTTCTATATGGTGTAAGACTCGCACCATAATAACCAAATCATATTTGTTTTTATATTTTTGCGCTATAGATGACAAATCCCCTAACTCAAAAGAAAACTTTTTGCCTTTTATGTTTTTTTTAGCAATTGAAATTAATTGTTTTGATGGATCCGAAATTGTTATTTTTTTGGCATATTTTTCATATATTTTGGTTAATCTGCCGTAACCAGCGCCAATTTCAATTAAATGGTTAAATTTCCCTAAATTAGATAGGGTTGATTCTATTGCTATTTTTTCTGCATGATGCTCATAGTCTCGTCCAGCCCAATAAGAATGGTAGTCGTATGAATCATAATGTGCTGACATTGTGATTTTAACTTGAATTTAAAATTACAAATATTAAGTTACAACAGGCAAAATGGTGCGTAAAGTTTTTTATTGATAGTAAAGCGGTTCTTCAATTTTTTGCATGTACATATTTACACCATCTGCCCATGTTGTGGAATTAGGATGTGCGTATTTTTTCATGATTAATTCAGGTGTTGTGTAGCCAAGGTCTATGTATTTTTCTTTAAGCCCCTTGGCGACTGTTTCTATTGCCACATCATAACTGCTAAACTTAAGGGTGCCTTTGCTGTGTATTCCCCATCCCCAGCAATTATGGCTATTTTCTGGTATAACTCGGCAAAGACCGGATTCTTTTTGCGCAATTGCCACTAACAGTCTGTAGTCAAGTCCGTATTTATCTGAAGTTTGAACTATTTTCTCGGCAAAAGCAGTCAATACAGAATTATTGCGCCTCATATATCTTTCCAAAAGAGATACTCTTATGTCCGAACCAAAGACAACGCCGCTCATTGTTTGACTTTTTACTGGAATTTGGGATGCAAGTATGTCGGCTTTTGGTTTTTCCTCTGTTGATAATTGTTCACTTTTTAGTTGGTGTTTACTTATTATGTATAGAGTTGCAATGCTTGAGATTAAGTAAATGGGAGTTATCAGGAAAAATATAACTAACGTAACAACTTTCATATAGCAAACTTTAGATTGTCAGATTTACCAAACAGTGATAATATTTGTTTGTTTCAGAGTAAATATTGCCAGATTGTTTGTTTGTGGTCAAGTTTTTGTGAGTTCAACTTTTACGTACGTCGTTGTTTTATTATCTAAAATCTTATGGCGGCAGAACTTCATTTGGCACCGGCTAAACTTTTTGAAGTTGGAGGTTTCCCTGTCACAAATAGTTTAATTTTATCCATATTTACAACTTTGGTTTTGATTAGCATAGCATTTGTTCTTAGTAGAAATATAAAACTAGTTCCAAGCGGCATGCAAAATCTAGCGGAGGCTTTGATAGAGGGTGGTTACAATTTTACAAAGGGACTAGCTCATGATAAGGCTAAAGCATTTTTTCCATTGATTGCAACTTTTTTCCTTTTTATTTTGATATCAAATTTGATGGGGCTTTTACCAGCGGTTGGAACAATTGGCATTAATGACCATGGGCATTTTAAGCCTCTTTTTAGAGGTGCAACTAGTGATCTAAATATTACTCTTGGTCTTGCTATTGTGTCGATTGTTGCCACTCATTATTTTGCTATTAAATATTTGGGAATTAAGGATTATCTTAAAAAGTGGTTTTCTTTAAACCCAATTTTTTTGTTTGTTGGAATTTTGGAAATTGTTTCTGAGATAACAAAAATGGTGTCTTTATCGTTTAGGCTTTTTGGCAATATTTTTGCCGGGGAAGTTGTTTTGGCAACTATAAGCGGCATTTTTGCTTTTGTTGCGCCTATTCCATTTTATATGCTTGAGGTTATAGTAAGTGTTATACAAGCTTCTGTTTTTACTATTTTGACATTGGTTTTTGCCGTGATTTTGTCCGAAAAAGCTCATCATTGATAAGTATTTTAATTTGTGGCGTTAAAGTGTTTGGTCAATAGACTAATATGAGTGAGTAAAGTCTAATTGTTTATATTTTGGATTTTGTGATCTTGCCAAAATAGTTGTTTGATTTGTATACTAAATGCCTGCGCATTTTGTATTTTTTAGCTGGCATATCATTTGCCAGTTATTTAATTTGAAAGGCGGTGAAAGTAATGGAAGCTTTTGTTCCTGGTTTGACTATCGCGCTTGGTGGTATTGCGCCTGCTGTAACAATTGCCATAATTGGCAAGCAAGCGTTAACTGCTATTGGCAGAAATCCTGAAGCGTCTGGCAAGGTGATGCCTGCAATGCTTTTAGGAATGGCTTTTGCTGAAGCTATAGCAATTTACGCTTTAATTATTGCGTTTACCTCATAGCTTAAAGATTCAAAAAATAAATTTTGCAATTGATTTTTTGTGTCTTTTGCTTTGGGTGTATTTTTGTTGCTTTAATTTAGTATTAAACTATGGAAATTTTTAAAGACTTTGGTGTTGAGCCTGTTTTAATTCTGGGACAGATCGTTAATTTTTTGATTTTGCTTTTTATTCTCAAAAAAATTTTCTTTAAGCCAATTCTTAATCATCTTGAGAAACGAAGAAAGATAATTGAGGAAGGTTTGAGAAACGCGCAAGAAGCACAAAAAATAATTGAGAAAGCAAAAAAAGAGTATCAAGAAACAATATCAAAGGCAAAAGCTGAATTTAACCAGATTTTGGAAGATGCCAGAATTCAAGCGAATAAAATTACGTATGATGCTCAGCTTAAGGCTCAAAAAAATGTAGAAGCAATGCTTCAAGAGGCAAGAGAAAAAATTGCTCAGGATAGAATTAATCTTGAAAATGAAGTTAAAAAAGACATGGTTAGACTGGTTGCGATTGCTGTAGAGAAAGTAACAAAAGGTTTGATTACCAGAAAACAAAGTGAAGAATATACTAGATCTTCTCTTTTGGAGCTATATCAACATGAACAAAAAACTTCTTAATCAAATTGTAAAGAAATTGTTTAAAAATAGCTTCTTGGGCGGAAAGTTAGATTTTTTAACAATCAAGGGCGTAGTAAGTGTTATACTTTCTCTACCATATCCGTATTCTTTAAAGGTGTTGCAAGAATACAAAAAACAAATCGCAATTTATTTAAGATCAAAAACTCTCAAAGTGCAAAGCGCGATTGAATTGTCCCAAAAAGAAATTGCTGAAATTGAAAAAACTTTTAAGCAAAGATATTGCCTAGAATATACTCAAAATGTGATTGATGAAAGTTTAATTGCTGGTGTTATAATAACTGCCGGTGATAACGTTTTTGACACATCAATTAAAACTCAAATTCGCTCTTTGTTAAAGTTGGCATAAGAGGAGATAGAAATGATAGACATTGCAAAACATATCGAAAATGAACTCGCAAAGCTTAAAAATGTGCCAGTTTCATCCCATGTTGGCACGGTTATAGAAGTTGGAGACGGTGTGGCAAGAGCTACAGGTCTTTCTGACATTGGAGCTTCAGAAGTGGTTATGTTTGAAGATGGGACTTTAGGTTTGTCTTTGAATTTAGAAAGCCACATGGTTGGTATTGTAATTTTGGGCGATGACAGAAAAATAAAGGAAGGAGATACCGTTTCTGCCACCGGGCATGTTCTATCTGTGCCGGTTGGCGAAGAATTGCTTGGCAGAGTGATTAATCCTTTGGGACAACCGCTTGATGGCAAACCTAAACCAGAAACAAAAAATAGTTATCCAATTGAGCGTATGGCTCCTAGTATTCTTTCGCGACAAAGTGTTAGCCGTCCTTTGCAAACTGGGATAAAAGCCATTGATTCAATGATCCCAATTGGCCGCGGGCAAAGAGAGCTTATTATTGGAGACAGAAATACCGGCAAAACTACAATTGCTGTTGATACGATTTTAAATCAGAAAGATGTTATATGCATTTATGTGTCAATTGGACAAAAAAATTCTAAATTGGCAAAACTGGTTGAGATGTTGCGTCAAAAAGGAGCGCTTGATCATACCATCATAGTTTCCGCCTCGGCCGCAGATCCTGCTCCCCTGCAAT
>JANWVB010000020.1 GCA_025057695.1 Patescibacteria group bacterium | reverse complement strand
CATAGGCATTCCTATGCCCGGATGAGTATATTGACCAACATAGAACAAGTTTGACAATTTTCTACTCCTAAAAGACGGCCTGAAGAAAGCGGACTGAAAAAGCGTGTGAGAAATTCCCAAAGAAGTGCCTTTGTATGCATTAAAAACATTCGCAAAATCGCTTTGAGCAAATATTCTCTTGACCAAAATATGTTTTTTTACATATTCTCCTGTTGTTCTCTCCAGATCCTCAATTATTTTGTCAAAAAACTCTTTACGCTTTTCCGCTGTGTCTTTTATCCCAACCGCAACAGGAACAAGAATAAACATATTCTCTCCTTTTGACGGAGCAACAGTTGAATCAGTTTTGGAAGGAACACAAACATAATAAGATGGCTTGTCAGGCCAAGATGGATTCTCAAATATTTGGTCAAAATGCGACATCCAATCATTTACCAAAAATAAATTGTGATGAGCAAGTCTACTAAGCTTTTTATTAAGACCCAAGTAAATAATGTAAGCAGAAGGAGCAATAGTACGTTTATTCCAATAATTTTTAGGATAAGATTGATACTCTCTTGGAAGCAAAACAGTCTCTGTATAAGCATAATCAGCATTTGAGACAACTAAATCGCAAGGCACACTTGCATTTTTTGTTTTTACAGAAACAATTTTGTCATCCTTGAAAGTAAATCCTAAAGCCGGCGTGCTTTTGCAAATTTTCACCTTGTGCGTCTTGGCAAGCTCAACAAGCGCTTCAACTATTTTTCCTATTCCACCCATCGGATACCAAACACCCAAGTTAAAATCAATATGCGCCATTATGGCATATAAAGCTGGTGTGTTTTTTGGAGTGCCACCCAAAAACACAATGTTGTAAAGAAGAATTTTTTTTGCAGTTTCATTTGAAAAATGTTGATCAACATAATTTTGAATACTGTCAAATATCTTCATTTTATAAGCTTCAAATGCAAGTTTCGGGTTGAGAAACTTAAGGTAAGATGAAATTCTGCCGTAATTGATATAAACAAAGCGCTTCATGGCAACATCGTACTGATACTTGCTTTTATCTAAATACTCAATTAATTTTTTGCCACCTTCCCTTTCCAACTTGTCAAAAAGTTTGACATTTTTCTTAAGTGATGCAGAAATATCAAAAACTTTCTTGTTTTCAAAAAAAATTCTATAAGAAGGATCTAGTCTTTTTAAGGCATAAAAATCGCTTGGTTTTTTGCCAAACTCGGCAAAAAACTTTTCAAAAACATCAGGCATCAAATACCACGATGGCCCCATATCAAACTTGAAACCATCTTTCTCCCAAACCATAGCGCGACCGCCAAAATTTAGATTCTTCTCAATTAAAGTAACATCAAAACCATCTCTGGCTAAAAGCGAAGCGCTTGCCAAGCCACCAATGCCTCCTCCTATAACTACCACTTTTTTGCTCATAAGCATTATTATATGCTTTTGTTCAGAATTAAGAAAATATCTTTAGCATAAAAACATGGCAATTCCTTTTCTAGTATCCGCCTCATTGTATAATTATAAATACATCACCAAACCAATACTCTTTAGATTTGATGCAGAAATCGTACATCAAATTGCGACTCGTACGGGCGAACTTTTTGGTAAAAGCTCTTTTGTAAAAGACGCAATATCGAAAATCTTCGCATTTGAATCAGACTACTTAAAGCAAAACATATGTGGAATAGATTTCAAAAATCCTTTAGGTTTAGCCGCCGGATTTGATTACGAAGCAAGATTAACCCAAATACTTGCAAGTTTTGGATTTGGGTTTCAAAGTGTTGGGACAATTACAAATATGGCCTATGAAGGCAATCCTAAACCCAGATTGGGAAGACTGCCAGAATCAAATTCTTTGATGGTTTATAAAGGGTTTAAAAACGATGGCGCTGATTATGTTGCACGCAAACTCCAAGGCTTGCAATTCCCGATACCTCTTGGGATTAGCATTGGCAAAACAAACAGCAAACAAATATCAACTCAGAATGAAGCTATAAAAGACATTGCCCAAGCTTTTGAAAAATTTGAAAACGCAAAAATTGCCAACAAATATTATGAACTTAATATAAGTTGCCCTAATTTGTTTGGGAATGTAGATTTTTATTCGCCAAAGAAGTTGAGAAATTTGCTATCCGCCATTGAATCTCTAAAGATCAAAAAACCAATATTTGTCAAAATGCCAATAGACAAATCAAATTACGAAACGCTTTTATTGCTTGAAGCGATATCTTCTAGCTCTATACAAGGAGTTATATTTGGAAATCTTTTGAGAGACAGAAATCACAAAGGGCTCATAAAAAACGAGGTTGAAAAATTCCCAAAGGGAAACTTTAGCGGCAAACCTTGCTTTCATAGATCAAATCAACTCATACAACTCGCAAGAAAAAATTACAAAAAAAGATTTGTGATTGTCGGTTGTGGCGGAATCTTTTCTCCTGAAGACGCATTTATAAAAATAGCTTTGGGCGCAAATCTGACACAACTTATTACAGGAATGATTTATAAAGGACCGGGTTTGATATCTCAAATAAATATGGAGCTAGAAAAAATAATAAAAAATCACGGTTTAAAAAACATATCTGAAGCTGTTGGTATTTTTACTGATTAATTTTCTTTGAATTTGAAAATTTTTATCCACCTCTCAGGTGATTTATATCATTGAAGTACTTAAGTCTCCATTTGTTTGTCTCTTTTTCATATTCCAGAAGCGAGATTCCAGTATTGGTATATACAAACTGCGTCAAAAGTTTCATCAGCATCTTCTCATCAAACTTATTATCCAAAATCGCAACCATAATAAAACAAAACAAAAATACTCCATGTGTAACAACCAAAATATTTTCGCTTCTGTAGTTTTTTAATATATGCTTTTTAAATCGCATCGCTCTTTTGTAGACTTGAGCAACCGACTCGCCTTTGCCTTTAAATTTCCAATTAAAATCTGTGTAATTGGCATGAAGTTTTTCTACATATGATCTATTTATATCACTATCCAGACTTGCATAATACAAATTCGGATGAAGTTTTCTTTCGTGTATATAATTAACTACTTCTACTGGAAGTCTGATAACATCCGAAATTATTTTTGCAGTTTGCAAGGCTCTTTCCCAAGGACTTGACAATATCAACGATAATTCAAATTTTGTCAGAACTTCAGCAACTTTTCTTGATTGCAATACTCCTTCTTCGCTTAGTGGAGTTTTGGGACCTTGCCTATTGCCAGTAACACGTGCTTGGCTTTGTCCGTGCCTAATCAAATATACTCTCATTTAGATATTTTACATTTTCAGATCAAAGATAAATAACTAATTTTTCAGACTTTGCAAGATCTCCTCTATCTCTGAAACACTTAAAGCTCTCCAAGGCGAACTGTCAGGATCAAATTTGGATGCTTCCGGACTATCCCCTTGTGTCCACCATTTAGCCTGATAAGCTTCGCCTTCATACATAACTCTATCCAATTTATTATAAATTTTTTTACCATCCCAATCAGGATAGTAATTTTCAGGCAGTTTAGGCAATGAAACTGGCTTTTCTCCTGGCAATACAGGACCTAACAATTCCCAAGGCGTTTGCCACGAATGCAAGACTGGATTATCAGGTAAATCGCCTTTTGTCCACCACTTTGCTTTATAAACATTTTTTCGCCAAACAACTTTTGAGCCTTCCAAATAAACAGCTTTTTCATTCCAGATAGGATAAGGGCTTTCATTAGGATTGTCTATTATATCTTCGACCGTCTCGCTTAAAGTGACTTGGGCTAAATTGCTTTCAAGTTTGTTTGCAAAACCATCGCTTAATATTTTGGAAAATTCATGTTTTTCCTGCTTAATGCCGCTACATGAGTCAGAAACAATACGCAAATTTACATAATTATCGCCACAAGCAGAATCTCTATTGGCAGACCAAATAGAAACTCTTGAAACACCTTTTTCCTTGGCAAAATGGTTTATTGATTTTGCGTCATCAAGTGTGAATATCTCTTTTGGGATATCATTTTGACCAATCATTACTGTCAAACCAATTTTTTTCCATAAAGTATTACTCCCTAAAGTAATTCCAAACTTGTTATAAATAACTCCTAATTGTCTATGAGCTTCGATAACAGATCTTTTTGCCGCAGAAAACATTGATTCATTCTCTGACTTCGAATTGCCAAAATTCATAGTCATGATATTTACCCCAGTCACATCAACATTGTTTTTTAGCATTATCTCTAAAGCAAAAGCGCCTTCTTCTGTTAAACCAAAAGTAGCTACCGGCAATGTAAGCCAAACAGCAAGCATTTTATTATCTTCTTGTCTTTGCAACTTGCTTACCACTCTTGCCCGTCTTTCCAAAGATTCTTGATCCAAAAGCGCGTTTCCTTCTAAATCAAAATCCAATGTATTAACTTGATATCTAGAAATCACTTTTTTGTAAGCTGATAAAAGTTTTTCTTCATCTTTGCAAACAAGAGCCAGTTCTTCATTAAGCAGTCCGCCAAATGACACAGATATCTCTCCGCCTAATTGCCTAAATCTTGCAATTCTTCGGTCCAAGTCTAACTCATTATTGGCATCATCTAAAGTGTAATAAGTTCCCCAAGTTGGCTCGCAAGGATCATTTTTGGAAGCAACAATAAAGGATAAGATAACATTTTTGTGATTACTTGCCGCATCCACTTTTTCAAAACCATACAAAGGCTTGGCGGTTACATCAACATATGCTCCATACCATGGCTTCAAATCATAATATTTGTTAATGCCTTCATTTGCCTTTATATACATATAAACCGCATAACAAGATAAAATTACTAATGCAAAAAGGATAAACAACCTTCGAATTGATAGCTTTTTTTTAGTATTATTATTGCTCATAATTTCTTTAATTAAATTGGCGTGCCATGAAATAAAATCTTTCTCCAATCTTTCTCTATCATGTTATTGCTTATAGACAGCTCTTGCGCTTTAGCTTTTTTATCAACAACATCGATATATAACCAATCCATAATTCCAAACCAAATGTCTGACACTAAGTTGCGAATGCCAATATAAGAAACTATTGCCCAAGAAGCGGTAAAAGCGTTAAAGGTGGCAAAAATAGCATTTCCCCAATTTTCTAATAAAATGTTCCGCCAAGCTGTAAAAATTGAAAAAGCAACAATCAATATAGGTACTACCAAGTAGATTATTCCCGCTCTTGTGCGATTTTTTACCTTTGGCGTCCTTGCAAAAGGGATTTTCTTGCCGGTTATTGTTTGTTCTATGGACTTCAAAACTCCAGCTAAATTCACAGGAAGCATAATTAAATTAAATCCATATATCCTAAAAATATCGCTGTACCTATAACCACAATACTTTAAATCGCTAGCCATTGAGATGAAATAAGGCATGGCCGCAAGCAAAACCAAAGGACTTAGAAGCCTTCCATCGTAAGGATAAACAAGCAAAAACATAAGCCCAAATGTTGCCCAAGCAATAGAAGCCATATAATTTACCCTAAGTAAAAATTCTGTCCAAGTAATTGGATCATTCTTTATTTTCCTAATGCGCATTTGCTTTAACAACTTTGCAAGTATAATTAGTCCGCCATTTGCCCATCTTCTTCTTTGAACAATTAGCGATCCGAAATCAGGAGGTGTTGCACTATAGCTTAACCTTTCCGGATAATTCATTAATGTCCACCCATGCATCCCCAAATCAATGCTGGATTCAGTGTCCTCTATGACTGTCCTATCTTGAATATATCTTTTGACTTCCACCCCATTTATATTTTCTATTTCAACAATATCTTCGATGGCTTTTTTCCTGATAATCGCATTCGCTCCCACCCAAAAGGTAGCATTGTAATAACTTTTACCTTGATGAAGAATATGCTGGATATCTGTTGTAGCTCCAGCAAGATACTCTATTCTTGTATAAGCGCCACGGAACGAAGAATACGGAGTTTGAGCAACAGCAACCCTTTGATTTTCTGGTCTCTGCATGTAGTAAACAAGCCTTAAGCAATATTCCCTTAGAAGTATAGAGTCCGCATCCAAACTCAAAATAAAATCACTATCCGGTATTACAATAGTGCTTTTGCCTACATTTTTCGTTGGTATAAGCTCAAGCCCTCTGTCTGTGACCACTTCTTTGTAAGCTTTGCCCATAAGTCCTATATAACTGTTTAAATTCATTGCCTTATTCGGCTCGTGGGATAATGAAGCGTACTTTTTGCGTTCAAACACATCTATTTCAGATTTAAAAGTCCAAACAAGCCTATTGTAAAGACTTAAAACTATTCGCTTATCAATTTTTGACTTCTCAGAGATAGCATTTTCCAAAGCTTTTTTTACTTCCAAAAAATCTTTTGCCAATTCCAAAATGACTTGATTTACAAAAAAATCATCAACATGATCTTCTATAACTTCTTTCCTAGCAAAATCTTTTAACCAACTCGCCGCCCACAAATAACAATTAGACAACTTATTTAATTCAGAAAAACTAGCAATCTTGGATTCTTTATAATTTTTTAAGAATTCGGATTTTGATTCGCGCAACTTTTTAAAAGGCACGGAAAACAAATCTTTAATATCGTTTTTTATATTCCTTGTCCGATTAAGCCTCTCTATTTCTTCCTGTGAGGTTGGATTAGGTTTGTCATCAAGCAGTAAAACTACTCTAATGTTTGGATATTCCTGCAAGAAAGCCGAAACTAAAGTTTTTCTAATAACCGAATATTCTTCATTATAAGAAGGAACTAAAACAGTAATTGAAGGTTTGTATTTTGAAAAATATTTATCTAGTACAAGTCTTGAAACTCTTTTGTGAGCGCTAAAACGCTTCAAAGCCCCATATCTTGCCACAAGATACATCAAAGAAGAAAAAATAAGCATCGAAACCACGAAAGAATATCCAATAGCCTCCATAGTGAAACTGTAATTTTTGGGACCATCCATAAGTTGTCTTACTATCACAGACAAAATATAAAAAAACCAAAGAATTACAGTTAAAACAATTGCAAGTTTGCTTAAAGCAATTTTTCTAAGCGATGGAACCTCATGAAGAATGCTAAGAGGTATAGTAGACTTTTCAGTACCCCATTGACGTTTGCGCTTGGTTGTAATCATTTTGGAAAAAATTAATACTATTGATTAAATTAATAACTAAATCAAAAAATTTGAGGTAAAAAATTTTCGCAGGTATAATTATAGGGTATCATTCACATCTTTTCAACTATAGGATTTGCATATACTTTATTAATCAGAGGGTATACCAATCAAATACCTAAATAAGAACAACTTGAGAATCTTCAAGAATAGGTAATAACCTAATTTTTTCAAACAACTTATCTTCTTGATATAAATCCACACCTCTAACTACTACAAGCAGGACAAAGCTGTCATCAGAAAATACATTTGATTTGATTTTAATAATATCACCACCAAATTCGGATATAACACCTGATAATGCAAATAATATACCCTGTTTGTTTCTTCCAAACACTTCGATAGAAGAATATCCTAGTCTTTCTTTAGTAACACCAAGATCTTTCAAACTAGAGGCAAGTTCTTCCAACTTTTTCGCTCCCGAACCTATATCATGGTATAAATCAAAAATAGTTGAGATGCCAAAATGAGCCAAAATTCTATTTAACAAATGCTCTGGCAAGTCAGTTAAATCAATTACCCCAATTCTATTCTCAATAAGAAAATTTCGCACTTTATTAAGCCCAAGCTTCTGTTTATTTTTAGCATCTATTCTACGGTTAACTTCCATCAAGCACTTCCTAGTGCCAAAGCCAACTTTATCTAGAATTTCTTTTGGGTAAGGATCAACTCTTTCCTCATCTAAAATTGAAACTTCTACAACTTGCGCATTTTCCAAAGGTTGATCCGAAGAAACAATTCGATCGTTCGCACGTATTTGAAAATTTTTACCAAGCATTTGAGGATCATACTTATACACAAAATCCAACCCTTTGCTTCCGGGTGGCAAAAACCAAATTCTATTCTGTGGGTCAAGAAACATTACAATGTCTCGTTGTGGCAAACCATTTTTCAAATCATAAACTGCGCCCCACATATTTCTTTCATGGACTGATTTGGTTTCAAAAACTATCTCAATAGCTCCTTGTTCCATAATTAGTGTTGTCTGCATGGCCTCATAGCCGGAATCAGACTTGTTTGGACCAAAATAAAAATTATTACGCGATTCATCTATAAATACGCCAAGCTTTGACGCGGCAAGTCTGCCAACCATTTGATGCAAAAATTCAATCCTTTCCTTTTCATCTTTAATATCAGAAAAAATTAAATGATAACTCGCAACATCACCTATATCTGAAATTTCCCCAAGCCTTCTTCTTCTTGCTTTATCATGTATGTGCCAGACACCGCCACGAATTAGTTTTACACGACAATCGTCACCAAAGATGCTCTGAAAATAACCTTCCATCTGTCCAACAAAGGACTGATTTAAACGAGGATCGTTATCTATAAGATGATAGATTCGTAAAAACTCTGAAGGATTTAATACTTTAAAAGCATTATCACAAATTCTATTTCTTATCTCCCACATCCCAAGCGCTTCCGCCAAACCAAGTCCATAAACTCTCAATGATTCTTCCGCTTTTCTAAATCTTTTCTCAGTATCTCTTATCGCACCCAAAGTTTGACTATTATGAAAATGGTCAGCCATTTTAAGAATTAAAACCCTGATGTCTAAACTTCCTTCCTTAAGAAGTTTCTCAAAGTATATTCTCAAACTATCTTCCCTACTATTGCCCAATCTAAATTTAGAAACAGCCATCACTAACTTTGTAACTTCTTCGCCAAAAAGCCGAATCAATGTTTTTTCATTTGCTTTCCCATCCTCAATAACATCGTGCAACCATGCGGCGGCAACAAGATTGGGATCATTATTAATTCTAAAAACTTCTTCAATATTTCTTGCAGTTTCTTTCTGATGATCATATGCAGGAGTTTTTCCATCGTCCCGTAAAGCTCCTGAGTACCATCTCCTAACTACTGCCTTTGCTAAATCAACTAAAGAAACAGGAATCTCTTTTGCGTTTGTGTCTGCACCTCTCTCCAAAAACATTTTTAAAGAATTTTAACTCATTGGCAATATTACCTCCAATGTAATAAAATAAAGCTCATGTCAACCTTGTCCCCCGCACAAATATCAGCTCTTAATTTGTTGTGGAAATTATACCGATTTAAAGGGAAAATGCAAAGAAAGACTCTGCGCTTTCTATTTAAAAAAACCACAGGAGTTGATCTAACACCAGCCTTATACTGCATACCAATAGTAAAACAACTTCTTGAATTGACAGAATAAAGTTAACAAAGTCAATATATTGAAATTTAATATAAGACTTTGTATCCTCATTTTGTTTGGAATAAAAATGGACAACAAAAATAATAAAACAAATAATCTGGCGACTTTGGGAGTTATTGCTATTTCTGCCTTTCTTATAATCTTTTTATTGAACCAAAATCTACAAACAACAAACAATGTCAATAATAAACTACAATCCGAAGAAAAATCGGCAGTTGAAACAAAAACAGAAGAAGAAAACGAGCTTGAGATAGAAGACCTTGTGATTGGCACTGGGAAGGAAGCCCAAAACGGCAAAAAGGTCAGCGTAAATTACAAAGGAACACTAACCAACGGCGTTCAATTTGATAATTCCTACGATCGCGGAAGACCTTTTACTTTCACCTTAGGTGCTGGCGAAGTCATCAAAGGTTGGGATCAAGGCATTGTTGGAATGAAAGTGGGAGGAAAAAGAAAACTTACAATTCCACCATCGCTAGCTTATGGCAGTAAAGACTTGGGAACTATACCGCCCAACTCTACTCTTATTTTCGAAGTTGAATTGTTAGAAGTAAAAGATTAGTTTTGGTGTTGCTCAAGCGCGTCCCCCTCATAAACTTCATCATGTTCATGAGGTAAAGTTTGGTTAATTGCAAACATCAGAACTACCCCAACCAAAAAAGGTAACAAAATTTTAACTCCATGTTTCCTAATCTGGAAAAAATTTGGCATGAATTCAAAAATCGCCAAATACAAAAAAACGCCAGCAGAGATAGACATAAAAATTCCAACTGCAAAAGGATCAATTCCTGATAAATAATAGGCTAGAAAAGCTCCAATGATAGCAGTTGCAGAAGACAATAAATTTACAATAATAATGTTTTGCTTTCTCATACCAGCTTTTAACATCACCCCAAAATCGGCAATTTCATGAGGAACCTCATGTGCAAAAGCCGAAAGCGCGGCAAAAAACCCCAAAACTGGATTAATAACAAAGCTTGTTCCTATTGCAACACCATCAAGAAAATTATGAATGCTATCCCCAAATACTAAAAAGAAAATTTGTCCTTTTATCCTAGCAGTGTGCGATTTTTCATGAATTTTATTTAACAAAACCTTTGTAAAAAAGATCAAAACCAAAAAAAATAAAACATAAAAATAAGCAACATTTCCAAGATAGTGTAATGATTTTGGAACCAAATTTTGCAGTGAAACAAACATCAAAACACCCGCGGCAAAAGAAGTTGCAAACCTAGATAAAAAATTCTCCCAAGTTTTTTTGTACAAAAATACCAAGCCACCTACAAGTCCTAATACACTTGCAAGCAAACTAATTAAAAATAAGTACAAAATTTCACCCATCTTCTTATTTTAATATCACTTTAGTTTATATTAAAATAATGCGATGAAAAATATTTTATACCCGGCGCATAGTTTAAAACGTACCAAAATAGTCGCAACCATCGGACCAGCTTCCGACTCTTCAAAAATAATTGAAAAACTAATCAAAAATGGACTAAATGTGGCTAGACTTAATTTTTCTCATGGCACACATGAGACTCATTTGGCAAACGCGCAAAAAATCAGAGAGGCATCGAAAAAATTAGGCAAGCCAGTTGCGATATTACAAGATTTACAAGGACCCAAAATCAGACTTGGAATTCTTTCAGAAGAAAATATCAATCTAAAAAAAGGACAGCTTGTCACTTTCTGCCATGCCAATCTGCAAATTGACAATAGAATACCAATTCAGGTTGATATTTTCCCTTATCTGGAAAAAAATAATCACATACTCATAAACGATGGTTTGACTCGTTTGTCTGTGATCTCTGTTGACAAACAAAAAAAAGAAGCTGTTTGCGAAGTTAAAGTCGCAAATCCAATATCGTCAAAAAAAGGCATAAACATTCCGGACACAAAATTGCCAACAATGTCGTTAACTCAAAAAGACATTGAAGATCTTAAAATTACAGAAAAATTAGATGCAGATTATGTCGCACTGTCGTTTGTCCAAAGTGTAGATGATATTTACGCTTTGAGAAAAATTCTAAGAAAGATGTCAAACCCACCAAAAATAATAGTTAAACTAGAAACAAAAGAAGCTGTAAAAAATCTTGAATCTTTAATTAAAGAAAGCGATGCTGTCATGGTTGCCCGAGGAGATCTGGCTATAGAAATTGATCCGGAAAATGTGCCAATTGTTCAAAGACAAGTCATAAAATTGGCTCGCAAGCATCACACCCCAGTTATTATTGCGACACAAATGCTAGAATCTATGGTCAACAATCCCGAACCAACAAGAGCAGAAGTAAATGATGTAGCTACTGCCGTGCTTGACAGAGTAGATGCAATAATGCTTTCGGCAGAAACAGCAACTGGTAACTATCCTGTTGAAGCAGTGGCAATGCAAAAAAGAATTATCAAAAGAGTCGAAAAGCACTACCACGAATCATCTTCTAATTATGCTCTTGACGCTTTGGAAGAAAGCACAGACCAAACTACAGGTGTTGCAGCTGCAGCTTGTATACTTACTCACCAACTAAAAGCATCTTTAATAATTGTAGTCACTTCGTCAGGAAAAACTGCCGCAAGAGTTGCTTCTTACCGTCCAACAGCTCCAATTATTGGCATTACTGATAACGCAAAAACATTAAATCAACTAACTCTATTATGGGGGGTTAAGGCATTTCAGTCTCCAGATTATAAAACTGACTCTGAAATCCTTGAATTTGCAAAATCGCAAATAGCAAAGCTCGGCTATGTTCAGAAAGGAGACAAAATCGTATTTGTATCAGGACAAAAACCACACCAACCGGGTAGCACAAATACTATTTCAGTTTTTACAATTTAAAAGACACTTAATATCTAAAGTAAACTAAAAAACCAAGCTCTTAAAACATTTTCTCAATATAAACATATGAAGATTTTAATAGATGCCAGGATGTACGGTGTAGAACACACAGGCATAGGCCGTTATACTCAAAACTTAATCACAAATATACTTAAAGTGGACAACAAAAACAAATATTTAATATTGCTTAAAGAGCCATACTTTAATCAATTAAAATTACCCCAAAACGCTGAAAAAATATTTGCGCCGTATAACCATTACTCAATCGATGAACAATTAAAACTGCCATTTCTAATTCAATCTCTAAAACCAGATTTTGTTCATTTTTTACACATAAATGTGCCAATTATTTACAACCAACCTTTTATCGCAACTATTCACGATCTCATCATTCTAAAACAGAACAAAGAAAAAGAACTTCTGCCTATACATAAATATGTGGCAAAAAAAGCTTTTTTTGCCTTTGTTGTAAGACATGCTATTAAACAAGCATCTTATATTATTACTCCATCAAAACATGTGAAAGACACAATAATCAAAAAGTTTAACATCAAACCAAGCAAAATCTTTCCCATCTACGAAGGGATAGAAAAATGTAACAGTAAAACTCTCAAACATTCAAATCACAAAACCTTGAAAAATTACTTCCTTTATGTGGGCAACGCATTTCCACATAAAAATTTAGACAAACTTCTAGAAGCTTTAAAAATTATTAATCACAGTTTCCAGAAAAGTCTCAAATTGGTCATTGTCACAAAGAAAAATAAATTCTTAGATTATTTGAAAAACCAAATTAACAAATTAAAACTAGAAAAAAATATTCTAATCAAAAGCCAGATAAACGATTCCGAGCTTTATTTTTTGTACAAAAATTCAATTGCTTTTGTTTTTCCATCCCTCGATGAGGGATTTGGTTTGCCAGGACTGGAAGCTTTAAATGCAGGTACTATCTTGTGCGCTTCCAATATCCGGATATTCAAGGAGATATACCAAAACAATGCTTTATATTTTGATCCTCACAACGCGCAAGATATAGCAAACACAATGATTAAAGCTACAAAACTATCACCAATACAAAGAGAAAGAATTATAAAAAAAGGCACTAATCATTCCCAATATTTTAACTGGGCAAAGACAGCCAAAGAAACTTTAAATGTTTACCAAAATATCTATTCTAAACTAGATACTAGATGATAAAATTCTAGTAATTATATATTTATGCCAAAGTACAAAGATTACGTAATAAAGATGATCAACGAAAATAAAGAAATTTTTGAAGAATTTAAAGCAATTCATGACAAATACGCTCTTGATCCTGATGGGCTACAAACTGAGTTTAATAAAAAAGGTGAAATTGTTAGAGACATTATACGAGAATACGAGAACAAACTATGCGCAAACACAGAAAGGGGAACATTCGCCAGATATTCGGGCGGACTCGCAGAGAAATTCCAAAACGAGATAAGAAAGATATTCCCTATGATAGATCACATAGGATTAGTTGCACAAAATAATCAAGATAAAGGCTCATTTAGTATCAAAAAAATAAATCTGCCGACAAGTTGATCTTTAGAAGAATTATCAAAAATTAATTGAGAAATCCAATTCAGGCGGCATAAGCAAGTTTTCTCTAAGATTAGTGGAGTCAACTTCTCTGACAAAAATACCCAGTTTTTCCTCCAACGCCAGAACAGTTTTATCACTTGCATAAATTGAAGGTTGGCTTGGCCTGAAATCAGTTTGTATGGGAGTTGGAGTCTTCTCAAAAAACGTAATGCCATTTGGTTTATCGGAAGATCGTAAGAAAAATTTTGAAATCAAACCAACACCAAAAACAAAAACAAATAAAACCAATAACCCAATCACAATTTTCTTCACTAAGGCAATTTTAAGAATATTTATAACTTTTGCAGTTAATTCAGATGCAAACTTAACAAAATCAAAGCCATTCTTTGAGTTTACATTCAATGCAGGCTTTATTTTCCCTTCGACGGATGAAATGATCTTTTTTGATACTTCTTTTACTTTTGCTATGTCGGAATTTATTGGATTATTTGCATCGTCAGGGTTAGCGTTTTCACTTTTGACATCTTGAAGTGTCTTTAAAGAAGATCTGGGCTTACCCATCAACATATTAAGCCAGTCTGAAAAAAATTGTGATATTTTTCCCATATCCGTTTTATATTAGATTGCCACGAACCTGCTAATTGCTACTTTTTATTTCTCTAATCACTTCTTTTAAAAACGAACTTACTTCTCTGAAAAATTGTTGAGATCCTGTTAAAGAAATTAACATTGAGTTATATACACTTAACCCATCTTGAGATTTAGTTAATCTATAAACCTCTTCTCTCGCTTTTAATTGCAACTCGCTTGCCCTTGCCATTCTATTTTCACTTTCAAGCAGAGCTCGTTCTATATTTTTAATTTTTCGGGAATCCAATTGATACTCAGGTCTTTCTTCAGATTTTATCGTATCTTTAACAACTTTCAATTCACCCATAATATTATTGAGACGAATTCTAAAATCTTCTATCTTTCCATCTGAGATATAATAAAAAATCTCATAAGCCAAGACTTTGGTCTGTCTATATCGCGCACTTGCTTCATTAGAATCACTCACCAAATTTTCAAGAGTTTCAGCGCTTGGTAGAACCTCAGTATGTTTCATATACCAATCTTTTTCCAAGTTGATAGCAATATCCAATCTATTTTTTGTTTCATAAGAAACACCCTCCGCTATAAACAATCTCTCCCTCAAAACATTTAAATAGCTAATAACAACATCGTTTCTTGCAATTAACATCTCTAAAGTAGCTTTAGATGCTTCTTGTTGAGCAATTAGGGTTTTAAACTTGATATACTGACTTCTTCTAAGCAGATATTCTTCATGAGCTTTTTTGTATTTTTCCAATGATAAGTTGTATGCTGTTAAAGCCTGTTTATATAAAGCATCGTTAATAGTCAAAACCGTTTCTGTTGGACTGGTATCTGTAGGCGAAGTTTCATCTTGAGCACTAACAACACCAAACAAAACAGAACCGGTCAAAAGCAGAATAAAAATAGGCACAAGCGTTAGTTTAATCATTAAATTAATTTAACATCTTCACAAAAAATTTTTTTAGTGGCAAAAATTTTCTATTCAAGTTGCTATTTTTTTCTAACCAAAGAACCTTCTTTTGCATCGTTGACAATATATCCCTTTCTTTCTATCTCTTGTCTAATCTTATCAGCCTCTGAGAAATTCCCTGACTTTCTCAATTTATCTCGCTGTTCAAGTAACTCTAAAATTTCATCTGGTATTTCTTCTCTAATTCCTGCTCTGATCTCAGACAACCCTAATCCCAACACTTGATCAAATTCGCAAGTTAAATCATATTTGTCTTCTGAGGGTATATTGCTTTTAAGAACAGCCCACAAAACTGCTAATGCCTTAGGGATAGCCAAATCATCATTTATCGCATCCCTAAATCTTCTTGCAAAATCTTCCCTTTTTGCATCTTTCTCGAAAGATAAAACAGTTCTTTGATTCTGACTAGAAGCGGCAAAGACCTGAGATCTTAAATTTGAAAGAGCGTTTTGAGCTGAAGACAAAGATTCCCAAGTGAAATTTAGAGGATCTCTGTAATGAGCTGTTAAATACAAATATCGTAATGCTAGAGGCTCAAACCCTTTATTAACAACATCGTCAATTGTAAAAAGATTACCCAGACTTTTACTCATTTTTTGGCCATCAACCATCAAAAAAGCATGATGTACCCAATATTTGACAAATGGACTTTTGCCTGTAGCCGCTTCTGATTGAGCAATTTCATTGGGATGATGTACAGACAAATGATCTTCACCTCCTGTATGAATATCAAATTGCTCTCCTAAGTATTTCATACTCATTGCAGAACATTCAATATGCCAACCTGGAAACCCATCTCCCCAAGGAGAATCCCAATGCATAATATGATCTTTATGTATACCAATTCTTTTTACCCATAAAACAAAGTCATAAGGACTCCTCTGGTACTTGCCTTTGACAACATCACTCCTTGCCGTTTTTTTATCGGCAAGCTTTTGTCCAAATAACTCCCCATATCTATCAAATTTATCAGCCTCAAAATAAACAGCTTCAGGAGTATCATACGCAAATCCCTTATTTATCAATTTCTGTATTAATTGTATTTGTTCAGCAATATGCTCTGTGGCTCTGCAAATAACGTCCGGGCGAATAATATTTAACTTGTCCATTGATTCATAGAAG